>JANNAO010000277.1:0-11516 GCA_031384405.1 Verrucomicrobiota bacterium
CGGCTACAGTATTGATACAGGCTCTAAGACCACGACTGGTTGGTGCTTGAAGGTTGAAGATTCTCTGGAGCTTGGTGCTTGGATGTTGGTGCTTAACCTTCGCCCGGCAGAAAAAAGCGTGGTGCGCGAACTTCCATTCACGCCCCACGCTTCACGAAACTCTCCGATCACTTCGTCAGATAATACTTCTCCGCGTAATCGCGCACCATGCGGTCGGTGCTGAACTGCACGACGAGCGTGGTCATCGCCCGGCGGATTTTTTGAATCCACTTGCGCGGGATGCCGCTCGCGTCGCGGTCGTAGAAGGCAGGAATCACTTCCTCGGTCAGGGCCTTGAACAGATTCGCGCTGTCCACGCGATCCTGTTCGTCCACGTCTTGCGAGTGTTCGTCCTTGCCGATGGCGAAACCATTCGTGCCATCGAAACCTTCGCGCCACCAACCGTCGAGGATGCTGAGATTCAAGCAGCCGTGGCAACTGGCCTTCATGCCGCTCGTGCCGGATGCTTCGAGCGGGCGGCGCGGATTGTTCAACCACACGTCGCAGCCGGAAACCATCTGGCGCGCGACGTGGACGTCGTAGTTCTCGATGAAGACGAGATGTCCCTTGAGGTCGCTGAATTTGCTGAGGTGATTTATCTTTTGGATGAATGCCTTGCCTGCGTCATCGCGCGGGTGCGCTTTGCCCGCGAAGATGAATTGCACAGGGCGTTTCGCGTCGCGCGTGAGCTTCACGATGTGTTCGAACTGCTCAAAAATCAGCGGCGCGCGTTTGTATGTGGCGAAGCGGCGCGCGAAACCGATGGTCAACGCATCTGGATTCAGCAACGAATCGAACGCGATGAAATCTTCATGCGTGACGCGCTGTGATTGTAGCAACAGGCGGCGGCGCGAAAACTCCAGCAACTCGCGGCGCAGTTTGTAGCGCAACGCCCAAAGCTCCTCGTCACTGATGAAGTTCGGGTCGAGCACCTTGTTCCAGAAATCTATCGAGTTGATTTCAATCGCCCAATCGTGACCGGATTTTGTTTTCCAGAAGCGCGTGGTGTCGCCGCTGTTCGCACCGTTCCCGTTGGTGAGGCGTTGCCGCCAGAACTTGCGCATCGTGCCCTTCATCCAGCCGGAGACATGAATGCCGTTGGTGATGTGCCCGATGGGGACTTTGTTCTCCGGCACACCGGGGAACATGCACTGCCACATCTCGCGGCTGACCTGACCATGCAATTCGCTGACTGCATTCGCCGCGCGCGAAACCTTGAGCGCCAGCACGGTCATGCAGAACGGTTCGTTCTTGTCGTCCGTCTTGACGCGTCCGAGCGCCATGAGTTGATCGTGGGAAATTTTGAGTTGATCACCGAGATTGTGTGCGGCATAGGCCACCAACTCGCTGTTGAAACGGTCATGGCCTGCTTCCACTGGCGTGTGCGTGGTGAAAATACATTCCTTGGCGGAGGCTTTGACTGCGTCGTCGTACTTCGCGCCAGCCGCCATCTTCTCGCGTATCAGTTCCAACGTGAGGAATGCGGCGTGACCTTCGTTCATGTGGAACGTGGAAGGCGTGATGCCGAGCGCACGCATCAATCGCACGCCGCCGACACCGAGGATGATCTCCTGCATGATGCGCGTGGTGCTGTCGCCGCCATACACGCGCCGGGTGAGATCGCGGAAGTGCTGTTCGTTATCGGGATGATTCGCATCGAGCAGATAGACCGGCACACGACCCACGTTGACGCGCCACGCGATCAATTTCACATCGGACATGGCGATGCGGACGTTGATGATGACGGGCTGGCCTTTCGCATCCAACACGGGTTCGAGCGGAATGTTTTTCGGATTTAACCGGGAATAAAATTCCGTCTGCCAGTTGTTGTTGTCCAGCGTCTGTTGGAAATAACCCTCGCGATAGAACAGGCTGATGCCGACGAAACCAATATCGAGATCGCTCGCCGCCTTGGTGTGGTCGCCAGCGAGAATGCCGAGGCCGCCCGCTGCGATGGGCAGCGTTTCGTGAAAACCAAACTCGGCGGAGAAATACGCGATGGGATTCTTGTGCAACTTCGCCGCATTCTTGCGACCCCAGGTATCCTTCTCGGCGAGGTAACTCTCGAAATCGCGGAGGACATTGCGGACATGTCTGGAGAATTCCTGATCTTGCAAGCGGACGCGCAGTTCGTACTCGGAGACTTCGTGAAGGATTGCGACGGCGTTGTGGTAAAGGTTCTGCCAACTGCGGGGTGAAAGTTCCTGGAAGAGTTCCTGGGCTTCCTGATCCCAAGTCCACCAGAGGTTGCGGGCCATTTTATGCAGGCCGTTGACGAGTTCGGTTACTTCTGTTTGCGACGACGCTTTAGTTGCCATAGTTGATTTAAAACTGCTTATTAGCCGGATACGACTGGGCGGACAGTAGTAGCCGGATACGTGCCGCGTAAATAAAAAACTCCCCGCATCTTCGTGCAGACCCACCGTTTACTGCATGGATGCTCGCGAAATCACGATGTCTGAAGAAAACTGCGTTCGCCATTTTCAAGAGTTAAAACTGTGGCGATCTGATCAACTGTGTCCAAACCGTTCAAGTGCGTGTCCAGCCGCAGATCAACTCGGAAGCGATTGCGGATTCGGAAACCGCTGAGTCTGTCCGCATCCGTTCCAGTTTGGAAAATCATTCGGTTTGACACATTCACCGGCTCCATAAATTATATGCGCCCGGTTGCCAGAGTAGCTCAGGGGTAGAGCAGAGGACTCATAAGCCTTTGGTCGCAGGTTCAATTCCTGCCTCTGGCACCACTTCAAAAATCACTTCTTCACACTTTGATGCCGCAACCCTTGTCCGGGTTTAGCTCCGGTGTGTTCTCCGTTTGCCACCACTGCCACGCCGTTGACCAGCACGTAGGGAATTCCAACCGCGTAGTGATGCGGATCATTGTAAGCGGCGGGGTCGCTGATCTTCTCAGGATCAAACACGACGATGTCCGCCCAGCCGCCTTCGCGGATCAGGCCACGGTCGCGCAACTGAAACGTGTTCGCGGGAAGGCTCGTCATCTTGCGGATGGCATCTTCGAGTCGAAGCGTCTTGAGTTCGCGCACGTAACGACCCAGCACACGGGCGTTGTTGCCGTAACCACGCGGGTGCGGCACGTCCTTGCCGAACTCCCGCAATCCGCTGTCGCACGCAATCATGGTGTTCGGATGTTGCATGAACTTTTGCAAGTCCTCCTCGTTCATGCCGTGAAACACGCCGCTCGCGCTGCCGTTTTTCTCGATCTCAAGAATGGTTTCAATCTGCTCATCCAACGTGTCCGAGCCGCGCAGTTTCTTTGTAGCTTCGACAATGTTGAGGCCGTTGAGTGACTTGTCGTGTTTGTAAGAAGCGATGACTGCGTAGGCGTAATCTTGTCGCCCACGCGCGGTGATCTTTTCTTTCATGCGCGCGACGAGCTTCGCTTTCTCAGCCGGATCAGCGATGAGTTTGAGGAAGTTCTTCTTGCCGCCGTCGAACGCGTCGTCCGGGATCAATTGCCGCATCGTGGTGCTGGACGCGGTGTAGGCGTATTGATCGTGCGTGATGTCCAGCCCGTCGGTGCGGGCTTTGGCAATGTGGGCGAGGACATTGTCCGCCTTGCCCCAGGATTTCTCGCCACTCAACTTGATGTGCGAAACTTCTGCGCGCACTTTCGCCTCGCGCGCGACCCGGAACACTTCATCCAGTGCCTCAAAAATCTGCGAATCCTCGTGTCGCATGTGGCTCGCGTAAATGCCGTCGTGCGGCGCGATGACTTTGGCGAGTTCAGCGATTTCGTCCGTCTTGGAGAACACGCCGGGCAGATAAATTAACCCCGTGGACAATCCCACTGCTCCATCGTCCATCGCGCTCGCCACGAGTTGCTTCATCGTCTCCAACTCGGCGGCGGTCGGTGGGCGATCAAAGCTGCCGCCCATGGCCTTCTCGCGAACGGTATTGTGCCCGATGAGCGTGGCGATGTTGGGCGAAACCTTTGTTCGCTTGATGTCGCGAAAGTATTTCCCGACGTTCAATTCCGACGCGCCGCAGTTGCCGACCACGAGCGTCGTCACGCCCATGCGAAGAAAATTTTCCGCACGCGGCTGCTCCACGATCTCGTCCGCGTGTGTGTGAACATCCACAAATCCCGGCGCGACGATCAGCCCTTTCGCATCAATCACCGACTTCGCTTCGCCAGTGACACGTCCGACCGCGACAATTCTTCCGCTTTTGATTCCAACATCTGCGAAGCGCGCCGGATTGCCCGTGCCGTCCACGACGCGCCCGCCACGGATGATGGTGTCGAATGTTGCGCAAGAGGCGGACGAAATGAAAAGACAGACCAACAACACAAGCGATGCGATGAAGCGTTTCATACGCGAATCAATATCAGGGCGGGGCGACGAATCGAGAAATAATTGCAGGCATGTGTGACCGCGTCCTGTTTGCTTCGCATTGATTCACGGAGGGGGGCTGCGTAACCTGCGCTTGAATTTAATGAAACTCCTTGTCATCGGTTCAGGTGGACGCGAGCACGCGCTGGTCTGGAAGCTGGCGCAGTCGCCGCATGTCACGCAACTATGGTGCGCGCCTGGCAACGCAGGCATCGGCCTTGAGCGGCTTGCGAAAAATGGCGCGCTCGTCGAAAACGTGAATATCAGTGCCGAGGATTTGCCCGGGCTGCTCGCGTTCGCGCAGGAGAAGAAGGCTGATCTTACTGTCGTTGGGCCAGATAATCCCCTCGCGCTGGGAATTGTGGACTTGTTTCAGAAACACGGCTTGAAGATTTGGGGCGTGAACCAGAAGGCCGCGCTGTTTGAGTCGTCAAAAGTTTTCTCGCAGAAGTTCATGGAGAGATACGGCATCCCGACGGCTGCTGCTGGGACGTTTGATGATGTTGTTGCTGCGAAGAGATTCGCTGCAACGCTTGGCGGCAAGTGTGTAGTCAAGGCTGACGGTCTCGCACTCGGCAAGGGAGTTTTGATCTGCGCGAACCAATTTGAAGCAGAAAAGGCCGTGAATGAAATCATGGTGGGCAAGGCGTTTGGTTCTGCGGGGGCAAACGTGGTCATCCAGGAATTTCTCGAAGGCATCGAGGTCTCCATGCACGCGCTGTGCGATGGAAACACGGCAAAGATTTTCCCGACATCACAAGATCACAAACGCGCACTGGATGGTGACCTCGGTCTGAATACCGGCGGCATGGGCACGTATTCGCCCACTCCATTTCTGACCGACTCGCAACTCGCTGACACAGCGCGGAAAGTTCTCGAACCCTTTATGAGCGGCTGCGTGGCGGAGGGGATTGATTATCGCGGCATCCTGTATCCCGGTGTGATGCTGACGAAGAATGGGCCGAAAATTCTGGAGTTCAACGCGCGCTTCGGCGACCCGGAGACGCAGGTTTATCTGACGCGATTGGAAAACGATCTCGTTGAACTGTTCGACGCCAGCGCGAGCGGCACGTTGGCAAAGCACGAGTTGAAATGGAGTCCGCTTGCGAGCGTGTGCGTCGTGATGGCGAGTGGCGGTTATCCCGGCAACTACGCGAAAGGCAAGCCGATCCTCGGCCTGGCACAAGCCTTGACGCTGCCAAATACGAAGGTCTTCCACGCGGGCACGGCAATGAAGGACGGACAGATCGTGACGAACGGCGGGCGCGTTCTGGGCGTGACTGCGCTGGGCAAAGATTTGCGCGCCGCCCAAGCCGCCGCCTACGCCGCCGTGGAAACGATAACGTTTGAGGGCGCGCAGTTTCGCAGAGACATCGCGGCGAAGGCGTTTTGAATTCAGAAGTCACGAAGTGACAGTGGAAATTAGCCAGATACGCCAGTGTCTGGTTTGAGGTTGAAATGGATTTTCGTCGCGGAGCGACGATGGAGAGTGTGCGGTGATTTCCGCCGTCCCTTCAGGACGGGTTGTATTCTCGGCGACAGACCAGCCACTTCGTAGCTGGCTAATATCCGGTTGTCCCTGCCGGGACGAGCCAGCCGCTGCCTATGCCGCCGTGGAAACGATCACGTTTGAAGGCGCGCAATCCCGCCGGGACATTGCAGCGAAGGCGATGGCGTAGCGTCAGGCATCCCGGCAAGGAGCGCGACTGTGTGCGTAGTGCCAGTCGCAGCGTGTAATAAGTAGAAAGTCAGTTCCCGTTTTCCGCAGTTTTTTCCGGAACAATTGTTTTCATCATCGTAGCCATCATGTTGAGTTGTCGTAACTGTTGCTCGCGGTAAGCGTCTATTTGTTTTGGCGTGAGAACGCCAACAAGAATCTTCAACTTTGCTTCAAGCTGTGACTTTGACAACTCGATACTCATGCTGGCCGCATCTGCAAGATTGCCGCTTGCTTTAGCAGCGGCGATAGCTTTCGTGTTTGGCCCGCTGGCCGGTTCGTTCAAATTCACTTGGGAAAGTCCCGCACGGATTTGATCTTGTTGCTCCTTTGAAAGATCAAATTGGTTGGCTATCAGGCTGGCTTCGGCATTTGCGGACCCGTCAGCAGCGCCGATTTTCTCTGCTTGTTCATATTCCGGGTAAGCGGCTAACTGTTCTGGGGTGAGCAGACTTTTGATTTCATCTTCCGGATTGCTTCTCTCTGCAACCATCGCTTGTCGCTGCTCCGGTGTCATTTTGCCGGTGACCGCGTTTATGGCCATATCCAACTCATCCCGACTGTGTTTCTGCATGAGTTCGCTAATGGCCTGCGCCTGATCTTCGGTGAGGTTGAGTACTTTTTTCATACGGCCAAGTTGGGCTCTCTGCAAACTAATCCCCATGGCTTGGTACATTTCTGCTCCAATCATGGCGTTGCTCGAAGATGGTGATTTTTCAGATTGCTTGGCGAGTGTGGACTTCAACTTGGCGAGCTCGCGCGCATCAGCTTGGGCGACGCCAGATTTTCCACGAAGTTTCAATAATTCATTGAACTGTTCTTTGGACAAAGATTGGGAAGCTTTGGCTTGGTTAACCTGGTTGGACAGTCTTTCATTCTCTGACTTCAGTTGCGTCAGTTGTTCGGCCAGTGGCATTCGCTCTTGTTGGAGCGCTTGAACTTGTTCGCGCAGTTGCGAGGCTTGGCGGGCTTCGTAGATTCCTGCGCCAGCAAGGACGGCGAGGGTGGCGGCGATGGCGGTTTTTTGAATCGTTGTCATGGCGATGGCTGCGGAGGCGGCAAGGGTTGTTCCGGCAAGGGCCGTGGTCGAGAGCGTGGCCGCCAGACCGACGGGCGCGAGCGGAACAGCGTTGGCCGTCAATGCGGTGGAAAGCGCGAGCGCGGTCGTGGTCACGTCGCGACGGGTGAGGTGTGCGCGAAGCCGTTCGAGGGCGCGGGTCACGCGTTTTTGCGCGGCATCGTCGCTCACGCCAAGGGTTGAACCGATGGCGCGGAAATCGTGGTTTTTGAAATAGCGCAGCAGCAGGGCGTCGCGATCCTCGTCGCTCAGGTGGGCCATCGCTTCATCGAGGACGGGTTGCACCTGATCCCAGTCGGGCGCGGTTTCGGTGGCGGGGTCGAAGTGTTGCATAACGTGCCTTTCGCGGGCGAGACGGCGGCGGTCATCGCGTAACAAATTGAGCGCGGTGAAGCGCGTGCTACGATAGAGCCAGCCGATCAACGAGGAATTTTCCGTGAGTGTCGTGACGAGTGCAGGAGCTTTGCGGGCGAGATCGGTGAAGATGCTTTGGGCCACATCGCGAGCGAGATCGGGCGAGGTGACCTGTCGCAACGCGGACGAATAGACGAGTGCGGCGTGGCGATTGACGATCTCGCGGAAGGCGGCTTCGTTGCTGTGCGCGGCGTAATCGCGGAGCAGTTGTGCGTCGGACAGTTCGTGCATCTCACCTATTAAACAACCGCGAGGTGCGAAATCCGACAAAGTTTTTTTACTGCCGTGTGTGGCTTAACCGGAGAATTGAATTCAAACCACGAACGGAGGCCTTTATTTTAACCAAATTAGACCTTGGTGCGGATGAGTGTAATCAGGCCAACGACCGCCCTCACCCCGGCCCTCTCCCCCAGGAGAGGGAGACAAATAGGTCGCCCTTAGTTTTTCTCACGCTCTCGTGGCAAGCCCAGCCGCTGGAATTTTCTGAGCGCGGCAACAACGGCCTCCCTCTCCTCGGGGGAGAGGGCAGGGGTGAGGGCGAGCGTCATCTAAATCAAGACCGCCGATGTCGAGTTGCTGCCCGACATTGCCCATCAATAACATTCTGCCCCAGCCCATAAATCAGTCTTTCTGTTTGTCCTGTTTATCTGTCAAAAGGCAATCATCCCTAAAAACGAACACGAGCATCTTTAGCTGACCGAACATAAATCTTGTACGAGTCATATTCAGACATGTCACGACTCGGCGTAATTTTAATGCGAAAAGCCAATTCACTGTGTGGAAGAATTGTCCAACGCTGAACGACGGTTTGCGCATCAATCATAGTTCCGGTCTTGTCAAAAAACCTTGTATCCATCTCAACCTCTTTCCACGCAAGCACACTTTTGTTTGTGATTACAGCGACGACATTGACCGAAGATTCTTTGTCTCCTTTCTCAAGATTCATTCGTGATTCAATCACTGAAATGCTGTCTCGATACGCAGAGAAATCAATTCCGGCCTGACGGAGAGGCTCAAGCAATCGCTGAAAATGTAAGTGAGCGACAAACAGCGAAATCAAACCACACAAACATACACTCCCAATAAAAACCGTTGGATTTCTCAGGGAACAAGTCGTTAGCCATTGTTGGCATCGGGGACAAATCTTGGCGCTTGCCTTAATTTGCTCGGCGCAATACGGACAGATTTTGTTGGTCTCAGTATTCATAGCCAGCCTGACTTGGGATCTTTTGCTTTGCGCACATAAACTTTATGGCTTGTGTGCTCGGGAATGGATTTCCGTGAGAAAATGGAGAGTTGAAACGAGTGGTCGCTGTGCTGCAACACTGTGAAGCGTTCAGTTGAAGAATCTACGTCTAGTGTTTTTCCGTCCTTGTCGAAGTAGCGCACGCTGAAATCACCAACGAGCCACGCGTAAGGACTTTGATTTGTCAGAACCCCGACTACAACCACATGCTGGCCGTATTTGGTTTTCTGAATGGTCACTTGGGAGCTTAATATGTCGATTCGATCCCGACTTGGGGAAAAGCTTCTTTCACTCTGGGAAAAGTAAAAGAAGATCAGCCAAGCAGTTCCCACAAATAACAACACCGTCAGGATCGGAATCACCTCATGCTTTGAGACGAACATCCAACGAGTTTGCCCACTCCGGCAATGTGGACAAACCTTCGCTGCCGCCTTAATCGTTTCGGCACAGCGGCGGCAAACTTTGGTTTGTTCACTCTCGGACATAATCACCCCTTCACGTCATCATCCTTCCCCATCGCGTTCTTCAGCGCGGGGATTTGTTGCAGCAGCTTCTCGAACTTCACGCCGGTCAAACTTTCCAGCACGGGCGGGAGTTGCGCCATGATCTGGGTGACGTCGCCGGTGAGCTTGCTTGCGCCGCCGCCAGGGCCGTTGCCGGAATTGATGATCACCATCTTCTCCATCTTGGAAAGAGGCTCGCTGATGCGTGCCGCGATCTCCGGCATGACTTTGATGAGCATTTCAAGCACGGCAGCTTCGTTGAATTTCTGGAACGCCTCGGCTTTGAGGCGCGTGGCTTCGGCGTTGGCTTTGCCTTGCGCTTCAATGATGACGGCTTGCGCGATACCCTTGGCTTTGTTGGCTTCAGCTTCAGCGATACCCGTGGCCTTAGCGACATCAGCAGCAGCAAAACCTTGCGCCTTGGCAGCGGTGGCAGCACCGGCGGCTTCGGTTTCGAGTTGGAACTTCTTCGCGTTGGCTTGAGTCTCAACCTTGTAACGTTCGGCATCGGCAGGCTTTTGCACGGTGGCTTCGAGTTCGCGTTGTTTGCGGAGAATTTCCTGTTGTTGCAATTCGATCTGCTTCTGCTTCTCAATGATCTGCACTTGCACTTCTTCCGCCTTTACGAGCTGGCCGGTCTTGTACTTCTGCAAATCATACGCGAGATCGGCTTCGGCTTTCTTCTGGTTCACCGTGGCCTGATAACTCGCGACGTTAGTCTGATAATCGCGCTGGGATTCGGCGATCTTGGAATCAGCGGCGAACTTAGCTTCCTGTCCGGCTTGCGTGGCTTGCGAACTCTTGATGATGGCATCGCGGTCGGCTTCGGCTTGCGCGATCTGCGCGTCGCGTTTGACCTGAGAGATACGCGGTTTGCCGAGATTTTTGAGATACTCGTTGGGGTCGGTGATGTCGCGGATGGTGAAGCTGACGATGCCCATGCCCATGTTCTGCATGTCCGTGGCGGCGACTTCCTGCACCTTGGAGGCGAAGGCGTCGCGGTTTTGATAAATCTCCTCAACGGTCATCGTGCCGAGAATGGCGCGCAGGTGACCTTCGAGTGTTTGCATGGCGACGTTCTTAATTTCGTCGGTGCTCTTGCTGAGAAATTGTTCCGCAGCGGTGGCGATGGAGATGTCGTCGCCCTTGATTTTGACTTGAGCCACGCCGTCCACTTTCACGGGCACGCCTTTGCTCGTATAAACTTCCGGCGTCTGCACATCAATGGTCATCAACTCCAGCGAGAGGATGTCCACCTTTTCGAGGATGGGGACGACGAATGTGCCGCCGCCTTTCTTGATGCGGAAGCCGCGCTTTTGGATCGTGCCATCGGGGTCAATGTATTTGTGGCGCATACCCGAAGCCACGAGGACTTCGTTAGGGCCGACCTTGGTGTAACGGCTCAGGACGGTGATGATCACCAGCAGCAAAACGATGGCGAGCGTGACGGCGGCCACGATGATGATTGGCCCGGTGAACACAGCGGCGAACATTGGATTCAGTATCATAATTGCAGGAGTTGGGAGTTAAACGGTCTTGGGATTGTGAGTTGAATTGTCCAGAGCGACGTAAAATTGTGAGCCGACGATGCGAGTAATCTTCACCAAGCTGCCATTGGAGACAGCTTCGCCGCGTTCTTCTCTTGCCGGGGCGGTGTAGCGCGTGCCGGATTGGACGTAGGCGATTTCGCCAACCGCACCCGCAGGAATCGGAGAGATGACTGTGGCGACATGGCCGACGAGTGTTGCCACTTGGGATTCGCTGGAGCTGTCTGAGACGTGAAATAATTTTCCCAGCACACTGACTAACAAACCGGACACAGCCATCGCACCGACGACCGACAAGCCAGCACTGATGGCGGGCGATTTCGTGGCTTCAAACTGTGAGAATGTTAAACCAAACGCGCCGAACGCCGTGACGAACGCCGCCATGATGATCGGGCTGAAGATGGAGAAGCCCGGAGCATCACTGCTGTCTGCGCCCGCCTCAGCATGTCCACCGCTGCCGCCCACATGACCGTGATCGCCGCCCAGATGACCCATGATCGCGCTACCCAGCACGAACACAAAACCCACCACCAGACAGAATAGATAGACGAGGAATGCTGACATAATTTAGTTCGGGTTAAGAGCGTGGTTGAAATTGTAGGGCACGACGTGAGGAGTGC
>JANNAO010000287.1:0-8971 GCA_031384405.1 Verrucomicrobiota bacterium
CCCACGGCACAATCCCCTGCCCCACGATGTAGAGCAGCGTTGTGCCGTAATAATTGAGGCGACCATTCCTCGGCCCGTTGAGAAACAAACTGATCTCGATCTCCACGCGGTCGCCGGGCAGCAACGCACGATTACCTTCGTTGGCATTTTGCGTGATGGTGGCGGTGTAATGGTAATCCGTTTCGCCCGGCGTGGCCGACGGATTCGATCCGACGAACGTGGCGATCTGGTTGTTGTTGTATTCGGCCACGGTACCGATGCCACGGAAGAACGTGCGAAACTCAGCGGGGTTCAACAGGTCGTGCGTGGTGTAGTTGAAGGTGATGTGCTGCGGCTGCCCGGCTTTCCCGACGCGATCAATAATCTGGATGTTCGCCATGCGCTGTTCCCAATACCAACTCAGGTAGTGGTCGTACTTTCTGAAAAGTACTCCGTCCTCCCGTGCGTGCCGGTCGCGAACCCGGTCCGCAATGTAGGTGTAACGAGCCGTAGCTGTGTCCACGGAGATGGCGGGTTCGAGCGGCGTGAATGAGTTGAACAACGCGATGATGTCCGACGGCGAATCGGTCTGCGCGGAAATCGTGGCGTCAACGGCGAGGCTTTGCCCACCCGCTGCGAGTGCAATGACGGCGAGGAAATAAGTCTGGCCGGGAATCAAGCCAGAGATGATGGCGGAGTTCACGTTGCCGACGTCCACGGAATTTGTCAGCGCATTGCTGTTGAGGCCATACACGATGCGATAGCCCGTCACGCCGACAGTGGTGCTGGCCGTCCACGCCAGACCGATGGCGTTGGTGAAACCGGACGGGACAGAATGAAAGCTCGTTGGCGCTAGCACAGTGATGAGATCAGTCGGAATCGAGAGACCGTAGAAGCGTTTGGGTTCGCCCGGATTCACGATCAGGCTGTTGGTGGAACGTCCGTCTCCGCCAAAGATGTTTGTCGCGACGGGAATCCATGTTGAGCCGGGCGCAACATTTGTGGACGTGAGCAACACGCTGGAAGTGTTCGTTCCGCCGAGCCAGATGAAGTTCAAGTTCGATCCCGTCATCACCACACTACCTGGAACAATCGTCGGCGGCACTGGCGGTGGCGGCGGCAACAAGTAGGTGAAGGCATTCAGGTTGGTGGCTGAAAGTGTGTTCGTGTTCTGAACCACCACATTGACCGCGCCCGGCAAACCGGCTGGCGTGGTGGCGGTGATGTTGGAAGAATTGTTCAGCGAGATTGCTGTTCCGAAATTCGCGCCGAACTTCACCGTGACCCCGGACAGGAAGTTTGAGCCGGTGATCGTGACCACCGTGCCGCCATTGGTCAGTCCGCTTGTGGGAGAAACGCCCGTGATGAATGGCGCGAGCGGGGACGGGCCGCCGCTTCCGCCGACGACATCGGCGTAGGTGTCGCCGACGCGAACCTCATCCGCCTTGATCGGAAAACCGCCGCCGGAGTTTTGAAACCCGATGCCGGTGATCGTTCCCACATTGAACGTGCTGACGGTGTAAGTCGCCGCCACGACGGGCGTGGCGGAATTGACCGTGGGATTCAGATAAACCGTGACGGTGTCGTTCGCACCCGAAGTGTTGAAATCAATTTTGATCGCGACCAGATACGGCGTGGCGGCGAACGTGCCGAGAAAGGAACTCGCCAAAGAAGTCGCTCCCAGCGGTGCGTTTCCAACGGTATTCACGGACCCAAGCCCCAGACCTCCTTGAGTCGGAGAGAACGGTGCCAATCCATAACCAAAAAACAAACCCGTGCCGCCATTGGGAAAATAAACACCGCAATGATTGCCGCCGTTGTTCCCGGTCTGGTTGAACAGAAAGCTGATCCACTTCGTTCCGCTGGAAAGCGAACTCGTGAAGCTGACAAACTGCCTGCCGCTAGTGGAACTGATTGAGTTATTGGCCGACGGCAGATCGGTGTAAGTCATGCCGGTGGTAATCGCGGGGGGCGTCCCGCAAGTCCAGTTGCCGGTGAATCCAGTGGCGGTGCTAGGCGTGGCAGTAGGGATTGAGGCGGTGTAGTTGAACGGCTCGTAAGCGATCAAGCTCGCGTGGCCATTCGACACAAGACAACTCGCGCCCAACGCGCACAGAGCAATCAATGCGAAGGCGCGGCGCAGGATGGGTTTTCCAAGGCTTGAAGTCGCGAGTGGTATGTTGAGATACATCGGTAAAATTTTGTTTCTCCGTTTTAACCGAAAGTCACTTCTCACGAGGTGTCTGAGTTTCAGTTGAACGGGGGACGGTTACTACCAGCCAGCGTAACGCGTTCAACCCATTCTCATAACTAGCCAAGCGGCTAGTTTTAGGATGACTTCCGAAGTAGCGGCGGGCATCCGTGCCTGCCGTAGAGCCGGGCATCCCTGCCCGGCGGAAAGAAACGCACGAGCAATGCACGATACAGGAGATTCGAGAGACGCCCAAAAATCCATGCCCCTTTCCGGGCGGCAAGGATGCCGCCCTCTACGGCAGGCACGGATGCCTGCCGCTACAATCGCGCCGCACCGCCAGTTCTATTTCGGAGTTCGGGTTTAGGATGACTTTCCCTGCCGGAATTTCAACGCCGCCTCTGTCCGCGAATGGACGTGCAGCTTGTCGTAGATGTGTTGCAGATGCCACTTCACCGCCGCCACGGTCACGCCGAGCCTGTCAGCGATGACCTTGTTCCCCAATCCGTGCATCACATGCTCCAGAACTTCGCGCTCCCGTTCCGTCAGACTTTCGACTTCCTCAGCAGCCGTCGTTTGACTGCGGAACTGGCCGATGACTTTGCGCGCGATCTCCGGCGTCATCGGCACGCCGCCTTCGTGCGCCTCTTGAATCGCGGCGATGATCTTTTCCGGTTCGGCACGTTTCAACAAGTAGCCGCAAGCTCCGGCGCGCAACGCCTGAAAAATTCTCTCCGAATCTTCATACACGGTGACGATGACAATATGCACCGAGGGCAACAGTTCTTTGATCTTGGCGGTACATTCCACTCCGGTGGAGTCCGGCAACTGGATGTCCATCAAAACCACATCCGGTGCGGCCTTCGGGATTTTTCGGATCGCTTCGGCGACGGTTTCGCAGGTGCAGACGCACTCGAATCCCGGAGTGCGATTGAGCAGCGTCTCGAATCCTTCGCGCAACGTTTTATTGTCTTCGACTAGGGCGACTCTGATCATAACATTCTTTGGGGCAGCGGCGCTTGGAAGCGCACGGTCGTTCCTTTGTTTGGCTCGCTGGAAATCTCACACACACCGCCGATTGATTTCAACCGCTCGGTCATGTTCGCGATTCCGTCCGCGCCCGCCTCGTGTTTGCGCGAATCCAGACCGTGACCATTGTCCACCACCACCACGATGATGTCACCGTTCAACACGGACATCCGCAGCCAGACTTGAGTCGCAGCGGCGTGACGCACGACGTTGGTCAACGCTTCCTTGAAGGCGAGAAACAATTCCTGACGAAACCTCGGATCCAGCGGATGATCCGGCAAATCCTCCGCCACATCCAGTCCGCACGACACCGACGCGAGGTCCAGCAACCGTTGCGCGTACGAACCAAAGTAGCTCGCCAGCGACGCGATCGTGTCATTGCGCGGGTTCACCGCCCAGACGATTTCATCGAGCGAAGTCACCATGCCGCGCGCCGTCTCGGTCAACTCATCGAGGTAGCGATTCTTTTCAGCAACCGAAGTGGCCGGACTTTTCGCAAGTGAACTGAGCATGTTCACTTCGGTCAATCGCGCGCCCAGATCGTCGTGCAGATCATGGGCGACACGGGCGCGCTCCTGTTCGATCTCCCGCCGCCGTTCGGCGCGCTGGCGCTCGTGGCTTTGGATTTCCAGGTCGCGCGTGCGTTGCGTGACCTGCCGTTGCAACACCGCCACCCAACTGAACGCCGCCAGTGCCACAAAGCCCAACGCTCCCGCGATCCATAAAACTTTTTTCAACGTCCACCACGGCGGCGACTTCAGCACCACGACATCCTCGGTGGAACGCAACTGCACGCGGAAGGATTTCGCGCGCCACTCTTCTCCCGCCTGCCAGTCGCCCGGCTCGATGCGGCAGATGCCCGTCACCAACACACGGCTGCCGTTCTGCAACGCCGCGAATGCATCTTGATCCCCCACCTGCTGGAGATGCGCTTGAAAAATGAACTCTCCATCTTGCAAGATCAGATACCGCTCCGGCCCGTGCATCGCGCGATCCAATAACTTCGCCGAAACTTGAACCAAGCGGCAATCGTGCTTGCCCTTCAACGCCGCGTCCGGCGTCACGACCAACGGCGACGGCAGCGACCCGCTGGAAATTTTCCGGAACACCGCATCCTGCAACACCGGCGTATATTCCCCCTGCCCCACAAAGCCCAACGCCTCCACGCGATCCCCCAACGACAGTGTTTCTTTTCCCTTGGTTTGAACTTCCACGCCCTGATCGCCGTCCTGCAAAAACACCGCCTTGCCCGGCTCGTGATAAACCACCGTGCCCGCGACTTTCACGCGATGCCCGTACGCTTCCTGCGGGGCGAATTGCAACAGACTGCGGATGGGCCGCGCCGCCACATCGAACGCATCGTGCGGCGCGGCGCGTTCCACATGCAAATCCTCCGGCCTCGGCACCATCAACCGGATCGCGAACAACTGCCGCTGATGATTGAACTGTGTCGAGCAGACGCCGCGCACCCGCACCGTGCTGTCCGGCAATTCATCCTTGCTCGCGACTGGAAGTTGCCGCGCGTACACCGAGAGCCGCCCGCCGCCCGTGGCGATCTCGATCAAATGATGTTGCGACACTTCATCGAACTCAACCGAGCGGACAACTCCTGCGATCTCCACGAACTGACTGTCCTCCTTGCCGCTGGCGAGCTGTTCGTAGGTGACACGTTTCGGCGACGGCAGTTGAGATTCGCCGAGGACGTTGATTTCCTTTGGCACGACGATGGGAGCAAATTCACCGGGACTGGTTGTGCCGACGACTTCGACGAGTTGACCGGGCAACAGATGCAACGGCAACGCGGAGTCGAACAGATAAACACCCGCCGTCTCATCCTGGATGAACCGCGAGAAAAGCGTCTCCTCATAGAACGTCACCACGCCACGCAACCGAACCTGGCGTTGTAATTGCGCCTGCTCCACCGTCAGCCCACGCACCGCCGCCGCCGTGCGTAATTCCCCGTCCGCTGCCTGCGCGCGATTTACCAACAACGCAAGCGCGAGGAAAATCACAAAGTCAAATTTGCCGCATCGGGAACTGTTCATGGATTGGTTTGAAAGTGTCGTCAGCATCGTGAACTGAACTTTCATTTCCGACGAGCGTAATGTTTTCTCAACAGCATTGCGGTGAGGCATGAGGTTTGTCGCTGGATTCAAAATCGGATAGCTATCCGAACGGTTAGTTTTGCGGAGCGGACGCCTGCGGGTGAGATTCATCACCGCCATTCGGGTGTGATTAAAGACCGAGTGAGGTATTTGCAACTCTGACGGAGCGCTGGTCTGTGACCGGCTTTAGGGAGACGACCGTAAATCCGCGCCGCGATTGCCGTGATCTTTGAACATCGCAGATTTGTTGAAACGTAAAGCCGACGACACGTCGGCGCTCCGGTAAAAGCCTGCGCCTCACCCGAGTTTAACAACACCCCCGCCGTTCCCCGTCCGGATTTTGAATTTGAATTCTCCGTCGCGCCCCCACTACTCTGCTCGCGAACAACGAACACTAATAAATTTTATGCCCCAACCCTGTTATCATCCCAGCATCGAAGGCGCGCAACACGGCGCGAAGTCTCTCTCTCAATTCCTCGACTACGCCAAGAAGTCCGGCGCAGCGGGCGCGCAACCGTCCAACTTCATGTTGCAAGATGCCAAGGGCGGCTTCCAGACCGCGAAGGAAATCAAAGACGCGTTCGCCAAGGCCAAGTTGAATCTGGACGGCATCTCCGCGCATTGCCCGTTCTGGGTTCACACCACCGCGTGGACGAATAGCCCCACCGTGCGACCGTTCATCCCCGCTGATTTGGCGAAGAAGTCTGCGGCTGACATCGAGAAGTGGTCGGAAGATTATTGCCTGCGCCTGCTCGATCTCTGCGCGGAACTCGGCGTCAAGATCATCCCGATGTTCTGGGGTGTGGCGTTCGGCTGGGAACTGGCGACGGGTTATCCGTGGGGATTCTGGAAGGGCGGCGATTACGACCTGCTCAAGGAAGGTCAGGATCGGTTTGTGAAAAAGACCGGGAAGATTCGCACTCATGCGCGCAAGCTGGGCATCTATCTCGCGCACGAAATCCACGGCGGTACGGCGGCGATGACGGCGGATGATTTCAACATGCTCGTCCACATCTGCGGCGGAGACAAAGTTCTCGCCGTCAACGCCGATCCCTCACACTGCTGGGAAGGTGAAGACTTCGAGACGCGTTTCCGCAAAGTCGGCCCGCGCGTGATGGCGTGTCACGTGAAAAACTTCGTGATCCGACGCGGAATGCCCGTGCGCATGATGTCTCCGAACTGGCCTGATCGCGCGATGCAATTCGTTGACTTGCCCAGCGGCGATCTCAACATGGCGCGCTACGCCGAACTGATGATCAACATCGGTTATCCGCAACGCTACTGTCAGGTGATGGGCACGAAGACCGCGCCGCTCGTGGTGGAGGCTGAGAGTGCGTATCGCGACCTCGACGCCACCAGCGCGAACGGCATCGGCTACGTGCGGGATAATCTGTGCTTCCCTCTCGCGGCGGGTTCGTTTGAGGATGGGATGGGGGCGTAACGCCCAATTTTTATGAGATTGGGACGAGGAAGAACATACTGGTACGACTTCGTTCTTATCGCCATCGCAGCGGCGATTGTTTATCCCGACCATGTACTGGAATGGTTGTCGCGCTATACCGGCAAAGCCTATGGCTGGGGACAATCAAAGCCTATGGCTGGGGACAATTAATCGCGTATGAAATAGTGGCCATTGGTTTGTTGATCGGATTTACGTCTTGGCTGACCTCAAATTACCCTGCGTTTGAATGGTGGCGGGCAGTGATGGTGGTAGGCATGGTCGCCTTGTTTCGTTTTCTGATGTGGGTGGTGGTCAAAATCTTCGGCTTCGATGATTAAGAACATGATTTTCAAACCAGTCGTCTGCGGTTTGATACTCTGCCTCATTCACACCATAGGCAACGCCCAACCCGTCCCCATCATCAACCCCGGCTTCGAGTCGAACGTCATCGGGCAGGGAGCTTTCGCGGTTTTGTCGCCGCAAGGTTGGTCCATCTACGACCCGAACTTCATCATCAATCACAACCAAAACTCCGTCGGCGTCATCCGTCCTGACGTGCCGCAACAATTCTTTCCAACAGGCGCGCCAGAAGGCGTCAATGCCGCACTCGTCTTTCTCGCCGGAGCGCAAAACGCCGAGGCCGGATTGCGCCAAACTCTGACCAATACATTGCAGGCGAACACCCGTTACCGCTGCTCGGTGCAGGTCGGCAACATCGCGTCCGGCACTTCCCTGCCCGGCTCGGCAGACGGCGGCAATGTCTTCTACAATTTGAACGGCTTTCCCGGCTACCGCATTGATATTCTCGCTGGCACAACCGTCATCGGTTCGGACAGCAACAACATCGGCTCAACGATTCCCGATGGCGAGTGGCGCGAGGCGAGATTTTACTTCGATGTCACAAATTCGCACCCGCAACTCGGTCAGACGTTGAGCATCCGGCTGGTGAACTTGAAATTCCCCGGCCCGACCAACTCGCCAAACATCGAAGTGGATTTCGATGACGTGCGCCTGAGTGCCGGGCCGATTCCTGTTGCCGCATCGTTGAGCATTTCACTTACGGGCGCAAAACCCACTCTCGCGATCACTGGCACGACAGGCGCGACCTATCGCGTGGAATTCACCCCGGCACTTCCAGCCACGAATTGGACAACGCTCACCAACATTGTCTTGCCCAACTCGCCGCAATCCGTGTTCGATCCACAATCCATCACGAATCAAAGCAGCCGCTTCTATCGGGCGACGCTGTTGGAATAGCTCCTGCCGACCAAGCCACTATCAGTCCGGTTCTCCACTGTTTTCAGCGGAACCCGCCAGTTGAAGTTTGTGGCGATGTTGTTGGCGACAGAGCGGAGCGCCGGTCTGTGACCGGCTTTAGTCGCCCGCAAATCCGATGATGCCCGTGTGAAAAGCGCGGATGACAACCGATCTCGTTCGGAAACCGTAAGCCGGTCACAGACCGGCGCTCCGTCAAAGAGAGATGTGCAGCCACGCAATCCCGGGGTTGAGGCTGGGAGGTTGGATAGTCCAGCCGGCATGACTCCACTGAAAACAGCGGAGAACCATCAGTCCGACGTTACTTCATTTCCCAAAAGACACTTGCGCCGATAACCGATGCGTCCGTCCGGTTTCCAGATTGACGTTGGCAAACCGTCCCCACACACTCCGGCCTGTGACCGCCCGGCGCATGGTGCGTTGCGGACGGTTAATTTTTTTATGCCCGAAGGATATTGCGTCAAATGCAAAGCCAAGAAAGAAATTTCTGATGGCGTCGAGGAAGTGATGAAGAACGGTCGCAAGGCCATGAAGGGCAAATGCCCGACGTGCGGCACTGTGATGTTCAAAATCCTCGGCGGTAAAGCCGTCACCCCACCCACACCCAACACGCCCCCGTCCGCGCCCAACTGAATTATGTCTCAACAGCTTGCCTACGTCATCATCACCCCCTATTCGCTGCACAAATCTCGCACCGGCGGCATCCTCAGCCGTTTGATCTCGCGCACAGGACTCGACCTCGTTGCCGCGCGCATGTTCGCTCCCAGCAACGAACTCGTTCGCGAGTATTCCGAAACGATTGTTTCCGCGAACGACCCACAAGATCGCAAGATTCAGGAGTTGATCCGCGATTACATCCTCAAAAATCTCAGCCCCGATCCGAAGACCGGAAAGCGTCGGCGCGCGATGATGCTCTTGTTTCGCGGTGATGACGCCGTCCGCAAAGTCCGC
>JANNAO010000291.1:0-10955 GCA_031384405.1 Verrucomicrobiota bacterium
ACGACGAGTCTCGATCTCTCCAAGAAATATCTCGAATGGGGAAAACGTAACTTCGCGTTGAACGGTCTCGATCCCACACAGCACGATTTCATCTATGGCGATACGTTCGACTGGATGCGGCGACTGGCGAAGAAGGGGCGCGCGTTCGACGTAATCATTCTCGATCCGCCCACGTTCTCGCAATCCAAGGAGAGCGGCGTTTTTCGCGCGGAGAAGGATTACGGCAAACTTGTAACCGCTGCGCTGCCGTTGCTGAAGCCGGGCGGAGTCTTGCTAGCTTCGACGAACGCAGCGGAGTTGTTGCCGGAACGGTTTCTGGATCAGATCAACGAAGCTGTTCACGCCGCGCGCCGGAAAGTTCTCCAACAACATTACGTGCCGCAACCGCCGGACTTCCCGATTTGTCGTGATGAGCCAGCGTATCTGAAAACAGTCTGGCTGCGGGTTTCGTGATGTTTTCCACGCGCTTGATTCAACCCCTCATGACATCTTTCACCCGCCCGACCCCTCGCGCTAGCCACTTGAATCCGCCGCCCAAATACAAAAAAAGGGCGTCCTCGCGGACGCCCTTCGTGCTATGAATTTCTTTTTGCTTACGCGGCAGATTCGCCGACTTGGAAGCGGACAAAGCTGCGGATGACGATCTCGTCGCCGAGTTGTTTGCCGACTTCTGCAACGTGATCCTTCACGCTGATCTCAGAGTTACGCTTCACGAAACCTTGATCCACGAGGCAGTAGGTCTGGAAGAACTTGTCCAGAACGCCCGCGAGAATTTTTTCCATCGCTTGAGCAGGCTTGCCTTTGAGGCGATCCGACTGTGCGGCGATCTCGCGTTCCTTGGCGACGATTTCCGGGGAAACCTGCTCGCGGGAAACTGCGTGCGGATGACCGGCTGCAATTTGCAAGGTGATGTCGCGGACGAGTTGTTTGAACTCATCGCGGTTCGCGGTTTCGGCTTTGCCTGAGCCGACTTCTACGAGCACGCCGACTTTTGCGCCGGTGTGGATGTAGGCTGCGACGAGGCCGTTGCCGCTGACTTCCAGACGGGCGTTGCGTGTGATCTTGACGTTCTCACCGATCTTGGCGACGGCAGCTTGACGGTCGGCTTCGAGATCAACAGCGGGATTCGCAGCGACCTTCTTGGCGACGTCATCGCAGAACGCGCGGAAGCCTTCGTTGCGGGCGACGAAATCAGTTTCGCAATTAATTTCCACGAGCACGCCGGATTTTCCGCCGGGCGTGATGTGCTGGGCGATGACGCCTTCACGGGCATCGCGTAAGGACTTCTTCGCCGCGCCAGCGATGCCGGATTTGCGGAGATTGTCCACGGCTTTGTCCATGTCGCCCTGTGCTTCCACGAGCGCTTTTTTACATTCCATCATGCCGACGCCGGTCATCTCACGGAGTTTGCCGACGTTGGCAGCAGTGATTTCAGCCATAAAATTAGTAGATAGTCGTTAGTTGATCGTGGATAGAAAAAATCGATCAGGAGAATCCCAGGAAACGGCGGCGGTGTTCTTCAACTGCACCGCCGCGTTTCCCAGAAATCATCAGGCAGCCGGAGCCGCTTCGACAGCGACAGGTGCGGCTTCCGTTGTCTGGCCGTCTTCCGCTTGCTTGCGGCGGCTGGACTTGGATTCAAATTCGGCCTGCGCGCGGGTGATGACCTGACAGACGGTGGAAAGGATCATGCGCACGGAACGGATCGCGTCGTCGTTCGCGGGAATCGGATAATCCACGAGATCAGGATCGGCGTTCGTGTCGGTGATGGCGACGACAGGGATGCCGAGCTTGCGGGCTTCAGCCACGGCGTTGTGCTCGCGCTTCACGTCCACGACGAACATGCAACCGGGGTTTTTATCCAACGTGCGGATGCCGTCGAAATACTTCACGAGACGCGCGGCTTCGCGGCGGATGACCGCCTGTTCCTGCTTCACGTAATTATTGATGGAGCCGTAGGCATCCATCTTCTCGATCTCGCGCAAACGAGCGAGCGACTTTTTGACGGTGGCGAAATTGGTGAGTGTGCCGCCGAGCCAACGCTCAACGACGAAATACTGATTGGATTCCTTCGCGGTTTCCTTCACGGCCTGCTGCGCCTGTTTCTTGGTGCCGACGAACAGAACCTTCTGTCCTTTGGCGACCGTCTTGGCGAGGAATTCGCACGCGAGTTCGAGCTGTGCGAGGGACTTGCTGAGGTCAATGATGTGGATGCCGTTGCGCGCGTCATAGATGAACGGTTTCATCTTGGGATTCCAACGCTTGGTCTGGTGACCGAAGTGAACGCCTGCTTCCAACAATTCTTTTACGCCGATGCTTAACATATTTCCTTTTGGTTAAAACCCTGATCTAGGGCATCCCGCGGAATTCGGGATTGATTTCGATGTTGTTATGGCCCGTCTTCGCTGCGTTTCGACGCGGCGAGCCGCTTCCACACGGAAGCTAAAGGCCGTTTTCCCACCGCCAGTTGCCTGACGAAAGGGACGCAGAGAGTAGCAAAGAAGTGCCTTGTGGCAATGGTTTATTTGAGGAATGTCCGTTCGCCGGTGCGCGCTGGAAGGCTCACGCCTCCGTCACTTCATCACACTCGTCACCAGCGCGAGGAGTTTCGGAATGCTCGGCGAAATTTGGAACGCAACGGCGAGTCGTTCGACGGCAACGCGGGCTTGTTTGGCAGTGTCCGCATGGATGCGGCAAAGTGTTTGGCCTGACTGGATCGCTTCTCCAGGCTTCGCGATCTGATCCAACCCCACATCAAAATTCACCACAGATTCCTTGCTCAAACGCCCACCGCCAATATCGCGGATGACTTCGCCGAGAATCCGCGCATCGCAGCGAGTGACGTAGCCTGATCGCTTGGCTTTCAGTTCGACGACGATTTTAGCGGTATGATCGCGGGCGAGCTTGCGGTTGACCTCGGCCAAGTCTGCGCCTTGAGCCACGAGCATCTCGAACCACTTTTCGAGTGGCGCACCGGAGTTGAGGCAGGCCTCGGCTTGTTTCCGCGCGGCAACGAGAGATTTCGCCTTGCGGGTTTGCATCAGCAGATGGGCAGCGCAATCCACGACAAGCTCGCGCAAATCCTCCGGGCCTTTGCCGTCGAGACACGCGACGCTTTCTTTTACCTCCAGCCAATTGCCCGCAGCACGACCGAGTGGCGTGTTCATGTCAGTGAGCATGGCGCGAGTGTTCACGCCGCATTGATTACCGAGTGTAACCATCGCGCGCGCCAGCTTGATTGCATCGTCGCGCGTCTGCATGAACGCCGCGCAACCGAACTTCACGTCGAGGATCAGCGCATCCAGACTCTCTGCGAGTTTCTTGGAAAGGATCGAAGCCGTGATGAGTTGGATGCTCGGCACCGTGCCCGTCACATCACGCAAGGCGTAAAGTCGTTTGTCCGCCGGCACCATGTTGTCGGTTTGACCGCAGATGACACATCCGACTTTCTGAACGATCTCCGTGATGCGTTTGGCAGGGAGTAATGTCTTGAAGCCGGGAATGGAATCCAGTTTGTCCAACGTACCGCCTGTGATGCCGAGCCCGCGACCAGAAATCATCGGCACACGAAAACCCAGACACGCGAGCAGCGGCGCGAGCGGGAGAGAAACCTTGTCGCCCACGCCGCCGGTGGAGTGTTTGTCCACGATCGGGCGTTTGTCCTTGGGAAATTTCAACACGTCACCCGAATCACGCATGGCGAGTGTGAGCGCAGTGGTTTCCGCCGTGTTCAGGCCGCGAAAGAACACAGCCATGAGGAACGACGCGAGTTGGTAGTCGGGGATTTTGCCCGTGACCACGCCACCTACAATCTCACGAAGCTGCACGGCGGTGAGCCTGTTGCCGTCACGCTTGGATTCGATGAGGGAGAGGAAATTCATTGTTGCCAAGCCAACTGGCGGAGGTGGTTGAAGTTGATGGCATCAACTCCCTTCTTTTGCAGAGCAATTATCAGCGCGGCATCAATCGAAAGCACCAAATACTTTTTCGGAGGCATGTCAAGAATTGCACTATCTGTCAGGCCGAAGTTAAAAAATGCTCCTGACTGAACTAGCGTTTTGGCCTCTGGCCGACGCTCTTTGAATGATTGGATGGTTGCTGAAAGAATTTTTAATGCAGTCAGCCTCGACTCGTCATGAAGTTGGCCGAGGAAGTTGCTTGTTTCAGTAAGGACATGCGGGGTTGTGATGACTTTAGAGAAGGAATCTACGACTCCTTTAAGCAACGAAAACTCCTGTTGAGTGAATGCTTGAGTGCGCTTGAAGCTTGTTACAAGGCCAATGTCAGTGAGGCCGACAAAAAGGAGAACCAGCAAGTTTGAATCGAGCAAAACCCCCTTGGAGCGGTATTTATCTATCAGTGCTGACAAGTCATCGGTCATTCCAGCTTGCGGATCTTCATCGCCACTACTTTGCCAGTTTTTGCATCAACCTTGAAGACCTTGAACTTTGTTATGGGTGGTTGAAATGGAAACACGACATCGCCCATACGTGGAGTCTTAGGGACTTCGAAACTTAACGTGATTAGCCAATGATTGCCGTCTTCCGCTAATTCCACTTCTTCTAGGCTAAAAGATTTGGCACTGGGATAAAGCTCCGTGAAGTACGCCGCCGCCGCGCTTGCCGCCATGCGGGCATCAACTTTCAATTTTTTAGGAGACGTTGCCAAGGTTGACATGATTCAAGTAAACGCTAAACGCGGTGTTTATCAACCCACAAACTTCTTCGCCGTGATGGTCGAGTTGTGACCGCCGAAGCCGAAGGAATTGTTCACGATGGCGTTCACTTGCATCTCGCGCGCGGTGTTCGGCACGTAGTCGAGATCGCACTCAGGATCGGGCGTGGTGTAATTGATCGTGGGCGGCACGATGCCGTGCTTGATGGCGAGGATGCACGCGGTCATCTCCACCGCGCCTGCCGCGCCGAGCATGTGACCGGTCGCGCCTTTGGTGGAACTGACTGCGAGTTTCTTGGCGTAATCGCCGAACACAGTCTTGATCGCTTGCGTTTCGCAGACGTCGCCTTGCGGCGTGGATGTGCCGTGCGCGTTGATGTAGGAAATGTCCGTGGTGTTCAGACCGCCGGTGCGGAGCGCAGCCTTCATACAGCGCGCCGCGCCTTCGCCGCCGGGCGCAGGAGACGTGAGATGATACGCGTCTGCCGTGTTGCCGTAGCCGACGATCTCGCAATAAATCTTCGCGCCGCGCTTCTTCGCGTGTTCGAGCTCTTCAAGGCAGAGAACGCCTGCGCCTTCACCCATCACGAAACCATCGCGATCTTTGTCGAATGGACGGGACGAACCTTTCGGGTCGTCGTTGCGCGTGCTCATCGCACGCATGGAGCAGAAGCCGCCGATGCCCACGGGAACGATCGCCGCTTCACTACCGCCTGCGAACATCATCACGGCCTCGCCCATCTTGATCGTGCGCCACGCTTCACCGATGGCGTGATTCGCTGTGGCGCAAGCAGAGCAGGTGGCAAAATTTGGCCCGCGCAGATTGTTGTACATCGAGAACAGACCGCTCGCCATGTTGCTGATGAGCATCGGAATCATGAACGGCGAGAGACGACTCGGCCCGCGTTCGAGAAGAACTTTGACCTGCGCTTGCGTGGTTTCCAGACCACCGATGCCTGAGCCGAGGATGACGCCAATTTCGTCGCAATTTAATTTGCTGAGGTCTGCGCCGCTGTCTTTGAGCGCCTGCCAACCAGCGTGAACTCCGAATTGCGAATAGCGATCTGTCCTGCGGACTTCCTTGGGATTGGGGAAAGCTTGCGTGAGATCGAGTTCGGAAACTTGCCCCGCCACCTGCGTGTCGTAGCCGGTCGGGTCAAACGCCGTGATGCGGTCAATGCCGCACTCACCGGCGATCAACCGTTTCCAAAACGTGTCCACATCGTTCCCCAGCGGAGTGACAACTCCCAGTCCGGTGACGACGACTCTGCGTTCCTGCCAGTTGCTCGACATAAAAATGAAACGGGGCAGTTCAAGCTGCATTCAGCCGAGCTGCCCCGAAATCTAGTGGGTCACGATTACTTCGCGGACTCTTCGACGTATTTGATGACGTCGCTCACGCTCTGGAGCTTCTCGGCTTGTTCGTCGGGGATTTCGTTGCCGAATTCCTCTTCGAGAGCCATGACGAGTTCCACGGTGTCGAGCGAGTCAGCACCGAGATCCTCGATGAACTTGGCTTCGGGGGTGACTTGTTCGGGCTTCACGCCGAGTTGCTCGACGATGATGTCCTTGACGCGTTGTTCGATTGATTTTTCTGACATGATTAATTTCCTGTTAAATTGTGCAATCTGTTTATTCGGCATGGCGAATACGGTCAAGCCTCGATTCAGTTTTTTTTCTACGGTCAATCGTGCTTTGCGTTGACAACCAATCCCCAAATAAGCACGAACGCCCGCGCGAACTCCTGCGGACGCTCCGCCATCCAGCGTGAAATATCCTCCGGCGCAAACCAATCCCCGCGCTCGATCTCCTCCGGATGCAACGTGAACGGCCCTTCGCTCTCACACCGATAAACCCAAACGAACTCCTGCCCCGTCTCCGCGCAGGCTTCGATGCGTAAAATTCTTTCCGGCGTTTGTGCGAGCTTCAACCCAATCTCCTCCCACACCTCGCGCACGGCGCACGCATCGTAATCCTCCCCGCTATCCACATGCCCCGACGACGACGAATCCCACTTGCCCTTCGCCGTGTCCTTCGTCATCGAACGCTTTTGCAAGAAAAGCTGCCCGCGAGCGTTGAACACCAGCACATGCACCGCGCGATGTAACAGCCCGCGTGCGTGAACTTCCTTGCGCGGTGCTTGCCCCACGACTTCATCGCGCTCGTTGACGATGTTAAAGATTTCTTCGCTCATTGAGTCAGCAATTTGGTGAGTTCCACAAACTGCTCCAAGCTCAACTTCTCCGCCCGCTCCATTGGCGAGATGTTCAACTCTGTAAATGCCTGTGTCAGTTTGTCTGTTGGCCACTCGGCCTTGAGCAGCTTCAGCATCATCTTCCGCCGTTGGGAGAACGCGCGCTTCACAATTCTGACGAACACGGGGCGGAGCGCATCGGGCAAAAGCGGCTGTTCGCGCCGCACCAAAGTTACGCACGCCGAGTCCACGTTCGGCGCGGGGAAAAAGCAGGCCGCCGGAATCTTGAACCAGCCGCGCGGCTCATAATCCAGTTGCACCAGCAACGTCAACACGCCGTAATCGTCGTCATCTGCACCCGCCATCAGTCGCTGCGCCACTTCCAATTGCAACGTCACCGTCATTTGCTTTGGTCGCTGCGGTGCGAGCGCTAGTTCCACCAGAATCGGCGACGCCACGGAGTAGGGCAGATTCGCTACCAGCTTCCAATCCGTCCAATCGCGCGGCTCGCGGCGGATGTAAGCCAGTGCATCAGCGTGAATCAGATTGAGCTGAGGGAACTGTTCCTTCAGCACCGTCACCAGTCTCAGATCCATCTCAATTGCCAAAACTTCACCCGCGCGTTCCAATAACAACTCTGTCAAAGGCCCCAATCCCGGCCCGATCTCCAAAACCTTGTCCGCCTTCGTCACTTCGCCTGCGTCCGCGATGCGCTTGAGTTGGTTCGCATCGTGCAAAAAGTTTTGCCCAAGCGATTTCGTCAGTTGGATGTTGCGCTTGTCCAGCAGCGCGCGCATGTCGGAAAGCTTCATGGGAGGAAAAGTGAAACCACGAATGGACACGGATGGGCACGGATAAAAATACTTCGACGCGAATTGCGCGAATTTTCGCGAATTGAAAAGGCCGGACCTGAATTCGCGTCAATTCGCGCAATTCGCGTCAACCCCGTTTCCCATCCGTGTTTATCTGTGTTCATCCGTGGTTAAGAACCTTTTGGAGTTCCGCCACCATGCGCGTGAGTTGCGCTTCGGTGATCGTCAGCGGTGGTGTGAAGCTGATCACGTTTCCATGCTCGCCCTCCGGCAACAAAATGTAGCCGCGATGCAGCATCGCCTTGATGACTCGCAGGGATTCTGTCGTCGCCGGTGAACCGTCTTGGTTCAATAATTCCAGCCCTGCCATCAAGCCGCAGCCGCGTGTACGGAGAGTTGATGGTGGAGAGTTGATGGTGGAGAGAAGTTCCAGCAGCCGCGCGCCCAGTTTTGCGCTGCGTTCGCAAAGTTTCAGCCGCTTGATTTCAGCGATCTGCGCCAGCGCCATCGCGCAACCAACGGGATGACCGAGGAACGTGCTGGTGTGAATCGCCTCGCCTTGCGACGCGGGCCATGCGGCATCCATGACATCCGCACGCCCGACGCATGCTGAGAGCGGAAAGCCGCCGGTGAGCGCTTTGCCGAGACAGATCAGGTCGGGGATGACAGGCAAGATGCCTGTCCCACTATGCTCGCAGGCGAACCATTTTCCGGTGCGACCGAAACCCGTATAAATCTCGTCGAGGATGAGCAGCGCGCCGTGTTGGTCACAGAGCTTGCGCAGCAGCGGGAGAAATTCTGGCGGCGGAATGTTGATACCACCGCGCGCCTGAATCGGCTCGACGAGAATTGCGCCGATCTTCTCGCGTTGAAGAATGGTTTTGAGACGTGATTCAATTTCTTTGTAGGCAACGACGTGAGGAGTCGTCGGGCTTCGGTGTTTTTCGAGACGACTCCTCACGTCGTCGCCTACAGGGAAAGGGACGAAATTTCCGAACTCCCGCAGTTGCGAGCGGAACGGCGCGCGAAAATGTTCGCGATGCGTGGCGTTGAGCGCGCCGTAACCGAGTCCGTGATACGCGCCTTCAAACGCGATGACGCCGCGCTTGCCGGTCGCGAGGATTGCGGTCTTGAGCGCGGCTTCGACTGCCTCGAAGCCGGAGTTGTTGAAGATGACCTTCCCGGATTGCCGATTGCCGATTGCCGATTGCCGATTTGTTTTTGTCCACCGCTCGAAAGTAATGCGGCTGAGTTCGCGCGCGAGTTTTGCCTTGAGCGCGTGCGGATGCACATCGCCCATCGCGTGGAGGAGCGTGGCCATCTGCTTTTGGCCCGCGCGAACAACGGCGGAATTTGCATGGCCTGCCGTCGCGACGCCAAACGCCGCCGTGAGATCAAGATACTTTTTCCCTTCCGCGTCCCAGACGTGAACACCTTTCGCGCGCTCCCACACGATGGGCCATGAGCCGTCCGGTTCGGTGAAGAGAACATTGCGCGATTCGTAGTCGCGGAGCAGGGCAAGCGTTTGTTTGGTGTTCATATCAAACGCCGCGTTGTTCCGGTGGCCAGATGATCTTGTGCAACTGCGCCTGGAAGCGTACCGGCAACGCGTCGGCGACGATGCGTTCGACTAAATCTTTCCGTGTGATGGGCGTCAAACCATCCGGCACGCGCTTGAGCGACTTGTCTTGTTGCTCAGGTCGCAACGGATGCACCCACGACATCAGCAACGGACAGATTGCGTCGAGCTTGTGCGTTGCGATCTGCTGCTTGGCCCATTCGTAATCTTCCACCGTGCCGATGACGAACTTGATTTCATCCGTAGCCTTCAGATGCGGGATGTTCTCGAAACGGTTGCGTTCCACCTCGCCGCTGGCGGGACATTTCAAATCCATGATGCGGCGCACGCGTGGATCAACTTTTGAGATGTCGAGCGCGCCGCTGGTTTCCACAAGCACAGTGAAGCCGTCGTCGCAAAGCTGCTTCATCAGCACGAGCGCGTTCGGTTGGAGCAAGGGTTCGCCGCCGGTCAATTCAACTAAGGGAAGTTGATGGTTGAGAGTTGATGGTTGATGGAGGGAATACGGCTTCGCCAAGCGCAACACATCCGCGCGCACCTCGCTGAGTTCGCGCTTCTTTCCTTCCGTGAAGGCATACGCCGTGTCGCAATAGGAGCAGCGCAGATTGCACGCGGTGAGCCGCACGAAGACGCAGGGTAGCCCGGCGAAAGTGCTTTCGCCCTGCAAACTCAGATAGACTTCGTTGACAACCAGCGTTTCAGACATCGGACGAAGTGTAGTCCGCGCGGGGCGAGCGGTGAAAGACGAATTGCTGCGGGGTTAGTTCTGCAAGCACAGGAGCGCCGGTCTGTGACTGGCTTTTGGCGATGCGAGGCCGTTAAGCCGGTCACAGACCGGCGCTCCGCTGAAATCTCACTCAAGCCACACGCGACCGCGCGCGGACCAAGCGGAGTTCGTGATGGAGTTGGTGTAAGTCACGATGCTGCCGTTGCCGGGAAGATTTCCGTAGCCGGGAATCACGCTCCAGCTTGCGGGCGAAGCGAGGTTTGTGGTCTGCAATAAATCATACCGACGTTCGAGGCCGAAGTATCCTGCCCCGCTGATGGCTTCGCTCTGAAATGAAACAGTCACAGTGCCGTTCGGCAGACGACTCGCAGTGATCTTGAACTTACTGTTCGCGTTCGTGGCGATTGTCCCGGCGACGTATTCCGCCACATCGCTCGCGCCGTCGCCGTCGGTGTCACTGTTGAGGGATGTGCCCACAATGTTCGTGCTGCCGTAAGTTGCGACTTCATAAGCGTCGGGCAAACCATCGCCATCTTTGTCAGCCAGAGGCGACACGCCCGGCGTGGCGAATGGTGATGCGCTCGTTGTCCAACTCAACGGATCATTTCCCCACGCGTCGGGCGCGCGACGCAACAATGACGGCCCGCCACCCGCTGCTTGTGTCGGCCACGGGAGCGCGGAGGAATAGCTCACTTCATCTTCGAGCAGCATTGGGATGAAGGCTGGCTCTCCGGCGGGCGGTTCGTCAGGTCGCAGGAGGCGGAGCGTGTCGCCGGTGTCGGAAAGTGAACCGAGAAACGCGCCGAGCAACACTGTGTTCGTGCCGATGCCGTAGTGAGTGCGGAACGTGTTCAACGTCGTGGCGTTGGTCGCGAGTGCAGGATTGAACGACAGCACCGCGAGTGCGCCGCCGGGCGGGAGAAATGTGTTTGATGGAAACGCGTAGTCCGCATTGCCGGTGAGTTTCCA
>JANNAO010000317.1:0-15088 GCA_031384405.1 Verrucomicrobiota bacterium
GATGAAAGCGAGCGCGCCAGCCGCGACAAATCGGCGAAAACTGTTTGCGTCACGTCTTGCGCGAGATGCAAATCACCGTTCACGAGTCGCAACGCCGCCGAGTGGACCAAATCCACATAGCGCGAGGTCAGCTCGCGAAAGGCCGGTTCTGAACCGGTTTCGGCATACTCAGCCAGTAATTGTTTCGTTTCTGTCATGTTCCTTCTCTATTAAAGACCCGCCGGACTCGAAAAGCGGACAAAAATCTTTCGCGAATTTTAATTCGATTGTAGGGCATGACGTAAGGAGTGCATTACCGGAACGACTCGTCACCTCGTCGCCTACAAATTAGGCGGTTGTTAAATTTTCCCCCCGCTTGCGTCGCAAGCTCGCGCTCGTTAGCGTGGAGCGTGGCTGAAAATCTCCAGGAACAATATGACGACGCGATGTTCGCGTTCAGCAATGGCGAGTTTGATGACGCCATCGCCAAGCTGAACGCCATCCTCGCGATTGAGCCAGCGCATTTCGACGCACAGCTCGCGCTCGGCATGGCGTTCTATCGCAAAGGAGATTTTGCCACGGCCATCGCGCACGGTCACAAAGCAGAGCAACTCAAGCCCAAGGAACAACTCGTTCACACGAACCTCTCACTGTTCTATATGAAGTCTGGTGACAAGAAAACTGCCGAGCATCACGGCCTGCAAGCCCGCATCGCATCGTGGCGCGAAGATAAATCCGCTCCCGGCAGCGCGCCTGCGGGTGATCCTGAACTCGCACTCGCCAAACCCGCCACGCCCGCGCCTGCGCCGAAACCTCCGGAGAAATTCCCCGACATGCCGTGGAAGAAGAAACAAGGTTGATGGTTGATAGAAAAATTATGAAATCCTCCTACGAACTCGCGATGGAACGGTTGAACAAATCTGCTCCCGTCATCAAGCTGACCGCCGCCCAGAAAAAACAGATCGCCGAATTGGAATCCAAACACAAAGCGAAAATCGCCGAGCGCGAACTGGCCTTGAAAGAGGAGATCGGCGGCGCGGCAGCGGCGGGAGATTTTGAGAAGGTGGAACAACTCCAGAATCAGCTCGTCGTGGAGCGGAAGTCATTGCAGGCTGACCTTGAGGAAAAGAAAGAGCGCATCCATCAGGCATCGGCGCAAAAATAGTCTGAGGTTCGAGAGTTCCGGGCTGCGTCCAACGCGCGTTGCCGCTGTCTCATTTTTCGGGTGTGATTCAAAGTGTCGGTCGGGTGGTGGAACGCCTCGCGCTGCGAGGCGTAGCGCCGCGTGCAGCGGCGCAATCCCTTGTCGCCCGATTCCGCCCGCTCTACGCGGCCGGAGTTCTCGCAGCGCGAGAACTCCCACCACAAATTCTAAACGCCATTTTGAATCGCATCCTGATTTTTCCCGTTCGTTGACACACTCGCGAGCGATGTCTAGCCTGCCGCGCATGTCGAAACTTCCGTTTGAACTTCTGCTCGCGCTGCGTTACCTGCGGCCCAAGCGGTCATTCGTTTCGATCATCACTCTAATCTCCATCATGGGTGTCATGCTTGGCGTGGCAGTTCTCATCATCGTCATCAGCGTGATGAGTGGATTCGACGCCGAGCTTCGCGAAAAGGTTTTTGGATTCACCGCACATCTGCGCGTGGTGAAGTATGAATTCAACAACGGCGTCACGAGAGATCGCACGATGCCGGATTACGCTTCGGTGATGAGCATCATCACATCAAACAAGAGTGTGATCGGTGTTTCACCAAACGTGATCGGCCAAGTGATGCTCGAAACCCAGCCCACGAGCGGTCAGGCACTTTTACGCGCACCGCTGGTTCGCGGCATTGATCCAGCCGCCGAAGCGTCCGTCAGCAGCCTCGCCAGCAACATAGTCAGCGGAGAACTCGATCTCAGCGGACGCGGGTTGTTGATTGGCGCAAAGATGGCCTACGCCATGGAACTTACGGTCGGCGACCGGGTTTCAATTCTTTCTGAGCGCCACCTTCGCAAGATGCGCGCGAGCGCAGGCAAGGAAGGGGAGAAACAGATTCCCCCGGACGAGTTTGTGGTGCGCGGCATTTTCGACGCTGGCTTGGACGAGTTTAATTCTCAATACGTCATCATGTCCCTCGACCGCGCGCAGACAATGTTCGGCTTGGAAGACAACGATGAAATCCACGGACTAACCGTCGCCATCCGCGATCCGTATCAGGCCGGGCGCGTGGCCCGCGAATTGGAGGATGCGCTCGGACGCGATTTCGCCGTCACGACGTGGTTGCAAGACAGTCCGTTGATGCAGGCTGTGGTGGTGGAAAAAAACATGATGCTCTACATCCTGTTCTTCATCGTGCTCGTGGCGGCGTTTGGAATCACTTGCACGCTCATCACGTTCATCATGATGAAGACGCGTGAGATCGGATTGATGAAAGCCATCGGCGCGACCAACAGCCAGATCATGCGCGTGTTTCTGGCGCAAAGCCTGATCGTCAGCGTGCTGGGAATTCTCGCGGGCTTTGGCCTCGGCCTCCTGGCGGTTTCGTATCGCAATGAATTTCTCGGCTTCATGCGCAGCGCGACCGGCGCGCAGCTTTTCCCCGCCGAGATTTATCAATTCACACAACTGCCCGCGCTCATCATCCCGTCCGACCTGCTCATCATCGGCGGCGGTTCGCTCGTCATCTGTTTGCTGGCGGCGGCGTTTCCGGCGAGACACGCGAGCAAGTTGAATCCCGTGGAGGCACTGCGTCATGAATAGGGGAAACATTCAGAAGTGGGGGAACATTCAACATTCAACTCCGATAAATCGCGAGTTAACATTCAACGTTCAATGCTCAATGCGCCGAGGGCGTTCATCGCGCAGAACATTGGATGTTGGATGTTCAATGTTGAACGTTGAATGTTCCCACACTTCAGTCGGAGGCTGCCGATGAGCAACATCCTTCTCTCCGCCAAAAACGTCTCCAAGTCCTACGCGATGGGCAAACGCTCGCTCGAAGTCCTGCGCGGCGTGTCGCTGGATGTCGCCCGTGGAGATTTTCTCGCGTTGCGCGGCGCGTCCGGTGCGGGCAAAAGCACGTTGCTCCATCTGTTCGGTGGATTGGATTCGCCCAACTCAGGGGAAATCTGGTTTGGTGGTCGCAACCTCGCGCAACTGTCGGAGCAAGACATCGCGATCTTGAGAAACACCAAGGTTGGTTTCATTTTTCAATCCTATCATCTCCTGCCGGAACTCGACGCGCTGGAAAACGTCTGTCTTCCAGCCCGCATGTTGCGAAAGCCCGCCGACGCTGCGGAGAAGCGCGGACGCGAACTTCTCACCCGTGTCGGTCTCGGTGCGCGTCTGGATCACAAACCCTACGAACTTTCCGGCGGCGAACAGCAGCGCGTAGCCATCGCCCGCGCGCTGATGAACGAGCCGGAGTTGATTCTCGCCGACGAACCGACCGGCAATCTGGATTCGCACACGGGTACGGAGATCGTTGATCTGCTCGTCAGCTTGCGCGCCGACAAGAACACCACGCTCATCATCGCCACACACGACGCAGCCGTAGCCGCTCGTGCGCCAAAAGTGATTCAACTCGTGGACGGACAAATCCAGAAATGATTTACGAATGACGGAAGCACCCCTCACCCGGCCTGTCGGCCACCCTCTCCCCAACCGATGGGGAGAGGGACGGGGTGAGGGGGATTTCGCATGGCGGGTGATTTCGATTTTTTCGAGGTTCGATCCTAATCCAAAAATACTGCAATGAGCCAATCCTATTGGGAAACTCGCTATCAAACCCGCGACATGCCGTGGGAAAAAGGCGCACCATCGCCCGGCCTCGTGGATTTCCTCACGTCAGCTCGCGATCTTCCCGGCGAAACCGTTTGTGTGCCCGGCGGTGGAACAGGTCACGACGCAGGCGAATGGGCCAAGGCTGGCTTCCGTGTTTATGGCTACGACCTCGCCCCCAGCGCTGTTCAACTCAGTCGTGAACGCGCTTTGACCGATGGTTGGAGCGCAGAGTTTCGCGCTGCGGATTTTTTGCGGGACGAACCGCCGTTCCAATTCGATTGGTTGTTCGAGCACACATTGTTCTGCGCCATCCAACTGGAAGAGCGTGAGCTTTACCTTCGCGCGGCATTGCGTTGGTTGAAGCCCGGTGGACATTATCTCGCCGTGAATTATCTGATCCCTGACACGGACGGCCCACCCTTCGGCACGACACGCGATGAAATCTGGAAAAGATTCTCTCCGCACTTCGAGTTGATCCAGGAATGGGTGCCGCGCTCGTATCCCAACCGCACCGGACAGGAGCGGATGTTTCTTTGGAAGCGGCTGTCGCATCAGGTCTGAACGACGCTTGCACGAAAACCGCGCCGCCGCTATTAGCTAACCACGCCACGGTTTTTTCCCGACAGATTGGCGTGCTTTGTGGAATTTAGCGTTGCTCGCCGATACGTTTGAAATACGATTCCATTACTGTTTCAATGAACTCATTCCGCAACCAACGCATTCGTGGTCACACACTGCCGATGAGCACGGCGTGGTTGCTCAACGATATTGCCGAGTCCAAGGGCAATAAGGGTATTAACCCATGAGTAAGGGTATTAAAGAGCGTATCATGTCCAATCTCGGCTCCATCCACACCTACCGCTCCGAGGTTGATAAGATCATCCGCTTCGGCGGCAGCACCAAGGAAACCTCCATCCGCCGGGCCGTCTTCAGTCTTATCAACGCCTATGCCCGACCGCGCGACCTCCTGCTTGTGGAGGAACTCGATTACTACAATCCCCGGCGCAAAAAGCGCGTCACGCCTGACGGCACGCTGAAAAACATCCTCCGCCTCGACTACGGCTTTTGGGAAAGCAAAGACACCGACGACGACCTCACCTTGGAGATCGCCAAGAAGTTCGACAAAGGTTACCCGGACTCAAACATCCTTTTCGAGGACTCGCAGACCGCCATCCTCTATCAAGACGGCGCGCGCCTCCTCACGGCACCGTTCGCCAGCGCCGAGGCTCTCGACGAACTCCTTACTGCCTACGTCGCCTTCGAGCATCCCGAAGTGCGCGAGTTCAAGGAAGCCGTCGAACGTTTCAAGCAGGACATCCCCAGCATCGTCAAAACCCTGCGCGAGATGATCCAAAAGCAGGGCAAGGCCAATGCCCCATTCCGTCAGCGCCGCAGCACCTTCCTTGAACTCTGCCGCAGCGCCATCAATCCCGCCGTCACCCCGGACGACGTGGACGAAATGCTCATCCAGCACATCCTCACCGAGGAAATTTTCCTCTCCATCTTCAGCGACACGCAGCTCCTTGATGAAAACAACATCGCCCGCGAGCTGAAGCAGGTGGAAAACACCTTCTTCACCGGCGCGACCAAGCGCGACACTCTTGGCCAGATCAAACATTACTACGAGTGCATCAAGGCCCAGGCCACCAGCATCGTCAGCCACCGAGAAAAGCAGACCTTTCTCAAGGTCATCTACGAAAACTTCTACAAAGCCTACAACCCGAAAGGTGCCGACCGCCTCGGCATCATCTACACGCCGGGCGAGATCATTGACTTCATGATTCGCTCCACCGACACGCTGCTCCACCGGCATTTCGGCAAGGGGCTGGCCGACAAAGGTGTGGAAATTCTCGACCCCGCCACGGGCACCGGCAGCTACGTGAGCGACCTGATCGAATATCTCCCGCGCGAAGTCCTCGCCCGAAAATACAAAGACGAGATTCACGCCAACGAAGTCGCCATTCTCCCTTACTACATCGCCAGCCTGAACATCGAGACCGCCTACGCGGCCAAGATGGGAACCTACGCGCCTTTCGTGAACATCTGTTTCGTGGACACTCTCGACAACACCGAAGGGTTGCGCGTGGAGAACCAGTGGGAACTTGGCGCCATGAGTGTGGAAAACACCCGCCGTATCAAGGAGCAGAACAAGCGCAAGATCAGCGTCATCATGGGCAACCCGCCCTACAACGCCAACCAGCAGAACGAAAACGACAACAACAAGAACCGCACCTACGAGCACATAGACAAACGCATCAAGGCCACCTACATCGCCGCCAGCACCGCGCAGAAAACGAAGGTCTATGACATGTATGCCCGCTTCATCCGCTGGGCGAGCGACCGGCTGGGGGATCAGGGCATTGTGGCGTTCGTCTCCAACAGTTCATTTGTCCACATGCGAACCTTCGACGGTTTCCGCAAGTGCGCAGCCCAGGAATTTGACCACATCTACGTTCTCGATTTCAAGGGTGATGCCCACACGAGCGGCGAACGCCGCCAACGCGAAGGCGGAAACATATTCGATGACAAGATCAAAGTCGGCGTCGCCATCTATTTCCTCATCAAGACGGGCAAAAAGAACGGCTGCACCATCTCGTTCAAAGCCGTTGACGACCATTTGTCCGCCGAAGCCAAACTGGAAATTGTCAGTGCGGCGAAGATTGAGACGTTGGATATGCAGAGGCTTGAGCCTGACGCCGATGGCAACTGGATGGACACTGATACCAGCGACTACAAGAGCCTGCTGCCGCTGGTGGGTGAGATGGAGAAGGCGGTATTTGGTCTCGACAGCAACGGCGTCGTTAGCAACCGGGATGATTGGGTTTATGATGTGAGCACCACCGCGCTGGCGAAGAAAGCCAGGTTTCTTAGCGACGAATACAACCGCTTACTCAAAGCAAAAGATTCGTCTTTCCCCGATACGGTCAAATGGAGTCGCGACCTGAAGCGCAAGTTTGAGCAAAGTCGTAAGTCCAAGTTTGACCGCAAGCTGATCGTCTCCGCACTCTACCGGCCATTCACAAAACATTCGCTCTATTCCGAAAAGCTGTTCGTGGATATTCTCACGGACAACCATTACCAGATGTTCGGCCCGGAATTGGATAAGGAGAACATCGTCATCCTTCACACCGCTCCTGACTCACAGAAGCCATTCCTCGCCTATGTCGGGAACTGCATCCCCGACCTCCATTTTGTGGGAGCGGCTGCCGGGACAACATGCCTCCCGCTCTACCGTTACGACGAGCAAGGCAACCGGCAGGATAACCTCACCGACTGGGGCTTGCGGCAATTTCAGAAACACTACGGCGATGCCGCCATCACCAAGCGCGACATTTTCCACTATGCCTACGCCGTGCTCCACCATCCGGCCTACCGCACGAAATACGAGATCAACCTCAAACGGGAATTCCCCCGGCTGCCCTTTTACAAAGACTTCCGCCAATGGGCCAAGTGGGGCAAGGCGCTTATGAAATTGCATCTCAATTACGAGCAGGCCGCACCCTTCCCACTGAAACGCCACGACCGCGAAGAAGCCGCCGGTGGGGCGAGCGTCCTCGCGAGCCGGGCGTCGCAGGCAAAAGCGGCTCGCGGGGACGCTCGCCCCACCAAGAGTCAGCCGGACGAGAAACCGAAGCTCAAACCCAAGCTGAAAGCCGTGAAGGAAACCGGCAGCATCGAGATTGACGCCACGACCACACTCCACGGCATCCCCGCCGAGGCGTGGGACTACAAGCTCGGCAACCGCAGCGGGCTGGAATGGGTGCTTGACCAATGGAAGGAACACAAAATCAGCGACCCCACCGTGGCGGAGAAGTTCAACACCTACCGATTCGCCGACCACAAAGAGAAAGTCATCGAACTCCTGCTGCGCGTCTGCACCGTGAGCGTGGAGACGATGAAGATCGTGAACGCTTTGAAAGTGCAGGCGTGAGAGCCTGACCGCGAAAGGAAAGGATCAAAGCCCCACGAGCTTCCGCACTTCTGCGTCGTTCGCCAGCTTATCCTTCGTCACCAGCACGGTGCCGGTGTCCACCATCTTGGGGACGGCTTGCTTCTTCACGACTTTGTAAAGCGTTTCGACGGCGAGGTAGCCCATCTTCTCCGGGTTCTGCGCCACGAGCGCGTCAATCTTTCCAGCCTGCACGCCCTCGACAAGTTTCTTGGCAGTGTCGAAGCCGACGAATTTCACATTCACTTTGATGCCGCCTTTGCACAGGTCGTCGAGCGCGGAATCAACTCCAAGAGTCGAGGTCAGGTTTGCGGCGAAGATGCCATCCAGTTCGAGCGCGCCGTTCTTCACGAATTTTTCCAGCGCGTTGGCGGCGGCGGTTTTGCAGCCTTCAATCGTGCCTGTGTCGGGATACGGATCGGCGGCAACGGTGAAGCCCGCAGCCTTGGCCGTCTCGATGAATCCCGCCGAACGCGCCTCGGTGCTGCCTGTGCCCTGAATGAATCTCATGCACATGACCTTCGCGCCTTTCTTGTCGCCGATGAGCCGCACGAGTTCTTTGCCGCCGATGACGCCGCCGTTCTTGTTGTCTGTGGCCACGAAGCTGGAGTGCGCGTTGCCGTCCACGCCGGAATCAAAGATGACGACCGGGATGCCCGCAGCGACGGCGGCTTCCACCTGGCGCTTCATGGCTTTTTGATTCAGCGGCGCGAGGGCGATGCCTTTGACGCCGAGGTTGACCATGTTCTCGATGATCTTGTTCTGCTCGGCGATCTCGGTTTCGGTGACTGTGCCTTCCCACTTGAGTGTGACGCCCAAATCCTTGGCGGCTTTCTTCGCGCCATTGGCGACGGTTTCCCAGAATTCACCGCCGGTGCTCTTGGGAATGGCGGCGAGGGTGAGGGTTTCAGCAGCGTGAATGTTGCCAGCGAAAACAAGCGCGGCGACGGCAATAACGAGGCGGTGTGAGAATGATTTCATGGGAGAAAGACTAGGTAAGGCACGGGGACTATTCAATTACTTTGCCGGGAGACAGGTCGGGGCAACTTCGGACTACAGTCGAACACGGCGGGAGTTCGAGGGAGAACACCGATGCGACATTTTCTGGGCGATTCAACACTTGCCTCCGATTTTATCGGCCACTTCTCAGTCGGCGTACGGACACGCTTGTCCGTAATCTCCAGCGATTTAGGCAACTTGTCGGGAGGATGGAAATAATGCCTAATATGGGCGGTTCAAACTTGGATAATATTTAACTTGAGGGCATTCCCGGCATTTCAAAACGCTTGGTGCCATCGCGTTCATTCGTTGATGCGATGCGCCCGCGTCATGCTTTTGATTTTGGCGGTCACGGTCGGCGCTGCGGATGCCTCTGCGAGCCAGGTGCAACTTAATGGCAACTACGTCTTCGCTCCCGACAGTCAGGGGCGCTTCGCCAGTTTTCAGGCGAGTGCCTCAACAAATCTAACCGCGTTGGCTTTCGATCCTGATTTATTTGGTGTGTCAGGTATTGCGGTGCAGGGCAAGTATGCCTACGTGATTTCGACGAACGACAGGGTGGTCATTTTTGATGTGAGTACACCAAGCGTGCTGGCTTATGTGAGCGAGAAAAGCAGCTTGTACCCACCCACGGATATTTCTGCGTCGGGCGATTTTCTCATGGTTTCGTTTGGTCAGTATGGGATTGAGACGTATGACATCGGCGTGCCTGGTTATCCGGCTTCTCTGGGTAATGCCAGCACGTTGGCCGGCGGTTATGGCGCGCAAACCACCAACTCACTCCAATTCGTCGCGGCTGGAACGAACGGTCTGCGCATCTACACGTTGACCAACGATTTGCCCGACTTTGTGACGAACAAAGTCACAGCGACGCCAGCCCGACGTGTCCGACTCGGCGGGAATCACGCCTATGTCGTCTGTGACGGTGGCCGCTTGGAGATCATCAACGTCCAGAACTTCGCAGCACCGACTCTTGCGGGAACTTTTCTCAGCAGCGGCAATTTTTCCGATCTTGATGTGATTGGAAACGTGGTGGTGCTGGCCAACACCAACGGTTCGGTGCTGACTGTCAACGTGTCGAATCCCGCCACGCCCACCATGCAGGGCAGCAACTTCGTGGCGGGCGGAGTGGTGAGTTTGCGCGTGGCGGGTGAGCGTGCTTTTGTACGAAGCGGATCGGGCATTATGGTTGTGCTCACATTGTCTGGGATGTCGCCCGCGCCGCCCACCATTGTTCAGGGCTTTCCTGAAACCATCGAACTGTTGGGAGGTTCGACTGCGTTGGGCGTCACGGTTGCTGGCAGTATTCCGTTTCAGTTTCAATGGCGGCGCGATGGGATTGCGCTCACGAACAATGCGCGCTTTCAGGGCGTCAATACGCCCTATCTGACAATCGCAAATCTCGCGCTCGCAGATTCAGGGAGTTATTCGATCACGGTGAGCAACGCTTCCGGCGTGGTCTCAAGCACCAATTCGCTGCTCGTTGTCCCACCTGGCACGCCTGTGCTTCGAAGCACCACCAGTGTCGGAGGTGACGCTCTGGGTTTGGACATCTCTGGCAATCTGGCTTACGTGGCGGCTGGGGTGAACGGCATCGAGATTTTCAACATCTTCAACTCGCGTCATCCGATCCGCATTGATGGAGTGCTCGCGCCGCCACTGGTTTATTCCGTGCGCGCCATCGGCAATTATGTTTTCACCGCAGCGGGCACGGGAGGATTCAGGATTTATGACACGACGAGCGCGGGCGTGGTGTCGCCCATCGGCCAGACGAACACTCCGGGCACGGCGTACAACTTTGATGTGGCAGGCGGTTTGGTTTATCTCGCGGACGGCGAGAGCGGTTTGCAGATCATCAGCGTGAGCGATCCGACGCAGTTGACCATCCTGGGCAATCACGACACGGCGGGCACGGCTTACGGAGTGGCGGTGTCAGGCGGTCACGCTTACGTGGCGGATGGCGTGGGCGGATTGCGAATCCTCAACATCACGAACCCCGCCGCCATCACTCAGATCGGTCACTTCAACACCTCCACCGACGCGCGCAATGTGAAGATCGTCGGCAACATCGCCTACGTCGCCAGCGGGACAAATGGGTTGTTGCTCCTCGACATCGCGAATCCTGCGTCGCCCGTATTGATCGGCAGTCATGCCGTGGGTCAAAACGTTCTCGACGTGGAAGTGGTCGGCAACATCGCCATCCTCGCCAAAGGCGCGTTCGGTCTCGAAACCATCAGCATCACCAATCCCGCCGCGATCCTTCAACTCGGCGTCAACACCACACTCGCCAACGCCACCGCGCTTCGCATCCGCGACACGACCCTTGGCGTGGCGGACGGGATAAACGGAGTGAAGTTCTTTGAAATGCTTGGGCTGTCTTCCTCCAGCCCGGTGGTGACGGCGACACCTGTGGATTTGGTTTTGTTGCCGGGTGAGAACGCGAGTTTCAATGTGGGAGTCACCGGCACGGCGCCCTTGAGCTATCAATGGTTCAAGAATGGATTTCCCCTCTTCAACACCACCAACATCTCTGGCACATCAAGCCAGACACTCAACCTCTCCAACGTCCAGTTCGCCTCCAGCGCCACCTATCGCGTCACAGTGCGGAATGCTTGGAACATCTCCGCCTCCGTCAGCGCAAAACTCACCGTCGTCCCCATCGGCACACCGGTGCAACGCTTCGCCAGCGGCGACACCAACGACGCACTCAACGTCCACGTCATCGGCCAACTCGCCTACGTAGCGAATCGCACGGCGGGATTGCAGATCAGTGATTGCCGGAATCCGAACGCGCCCGTGAAGATCAGCCAGACTGCCACCGCCGGACTCGCGCAGGAAGTTTTCGTCTGCGGACATTTCGCCTACGTCGCTGTCTGGGATGCGGGGCTGGAAATTTTTGACGTGGCGAATCCGACCAATGTCGTGCGCGTCGGCGGTTGTGATACGCCCGGACACGCGCGCAGCGTTCACGTCGTCGGCAAGCGCGCCTACATCTCGGATTTGCACGGCGGTCTTGCCTGTGTGGATGTGACCGATCCTGCGAGTCCGCGTCTCATCAGTTCCACTGCCACCACGGACGCGGGTCAAGGCGTGCGCGTTTCCGGCAACTACGCGTTCGTGGCGGCCACGGGCGGCGGGCTTGAAATCTACAACGTCGCCAATCCGCTCGGTATTTGGCGCGCGTCACAACTCGACACGCCCGGCAGTGCTGAAAGCGTCACGCTCTCCGGCAACACCGCGTTCATCGCTGATTACGATGAAGGCGTCCGCATCATCAACATCAGCAACCCCGCTGCGCCGCAACTGATCGGCAGTTTCAAGACCACAAGCGACACGTTCCAAGTTCAACCCCTCGGCGCGCTCGCCTATCTCGCGGAAGGTCTGGCGCGCGTGGAGTCGCTCGACATCAGCAATCTTGCCGCCCCCACTCTCGCATTGCAAAGCGTCGGCGCGTCGCGCGTCCACGGATTGCAAGTCGTCGGCAAGCACGCTTACATCGCGGATCGCGACATCGGCTTCGTCGTGTCCGAACTGCTCGGCCTGCCTCCGATGTCGCCGCAGATCGTCGAGTCTCCCGCCAGTGTCACCAACATTGCGGGACGAAAACTTGTTTTGAGCGTCGCCAGCGAAGGCACGCCGCCGCTGTCATTCCAGTGGTTCAAGAATGGAAGCCAGTTGATCGCCAACACAAACACTCTCGCGGTGAATCAACCGCACTTGCAGATTCCCACCACTACCGCGACCAATTCAGGAAATTATTCCGTCGTGGTCAGCAGTCCTTACGGCAGCACCACGAGCGCAGTCGCCATTGTGACAGTCAACGCGTACGGCACACCCATCGCGCGTGGCTCGCTCGACACGCCCGGCAGCGGATTGGCGACCGTGGTGCAAGGTCACCTCGCATTCATCGCCGATGGTGCAGCGGGATTGCGCATCGTGGATGTGAACAACCCCGACGCGCCTGTTCACGTCGCCAACTACACGCCGACGGGTTTCGTTTATGGCGTTTGCATCCAGACGAATCTTCTCTACCTCGCGCTCGGCACGAACGGACTTGAGATCGTCAACATCAGCGAGCCGACTGCTCCAGTGCGCGTCGGCGGATGCGACACGCCCGGCACGGCGTTCAATGTGGATGTGCAGGGCGGCAACGCATTCGTGGCGGATGGCGCGACGGGTTTGCAGATCATCAACGTCACCAATCCGGCAACTCCAGTGATCCTCACCACCTACGACACGCCCGGATTCGCCTACGACGTGCGCGTCTCGAATCAACACGCCTTCATCGCGGATGGATTGTCCGGCTTACAAATCGTGAACGTATCAACGCCCGCCAGTCCGTCGTTCGTGACGATGTACGAGACGACGGGTTTGGCCACGGCGGTGCGGATCGTTGGTGACCGCGCGTACGTCGCCGACAGCGCTCAAGGTTTGCTCGTGTTGGATGTGGATGATCCTGCGTCGCCGACTGAATTGGGAAGTTATTCCAACGGCAGCAATGTCGTCGGTCTGGATGTCAACGGCATGCTCGTCATATTGGCGAACCATTCTGGCGGTTATCTCGTGCTGGATGCGACCGCGCCTTCCAACATTTCGCTCGTGGGAAGCAATTCAACTGGCGGCATCGCGCTCGGCGCACAGATTGTCGGGCACATGGCGTTTCTTTCCTCCGGCACGAATGGCTTGCGGCTCGTGGAACTTTCCGGCGTCGCGCTGTTGCCACCGAACTTCCTCACACAACCCGTGAGCCTTAGCGTGGCGTCCAACAGCGTCGCGCATTTTTACGCCACAGTGTCGGGAAGCGTGCCGCTCGCGTGCCGCTGGTTCTGCAACGGCCAGATGTTGTTCGACGGCGGACAATTCTCCGGCACGACCACCGCGCATCTCATCGTGACCAACGTCGCAGCCACCAACACCGGCAACTACACGCTCCGCCTCTGGAACGCCGCCGGTGTCACGGACAGTTTCCCCGCGCAACTCTCGCTCATCGGCCCATTGCAAACGCAGATCAATAACGCCACCAACGGCACAGTCATCAATCTTTCCTCCAGCGTTTTCACCGAGACGTTGTTGCTGAACAAAAACATCACGCTCGTCGGCGCATGGTGGAACAAACCTGTGCTGGATGCGAACCAACAAGCCACCGTTCTCCGCGTGTCGCCCGGCGCAACCGTCACCTTGCGGGGCATCACTCTGCGGGGCGGCAACTCTACGCTCGGCGGCGCGATCTTGAATGAAGGCGCGCTCACGCTCGATCACTGTTTGCTCGTGGATAATTTTGCGCTCAACGGCGGCGCCGTCGCGAACTACGGCACGCTCCATCTGCTCCAAAGCGTCATCAGCAACAACACCGCATCCGCATCCGGCGGCGGCATCCTCACCGCCGCCAGTGCTGTCACGCGGATCACCAACTCCATCGTCATCGCCAACATCGCCACTGACGGCGGGGGATTAATCAACTACGGCGACACCGCCGTTTCGCACTCGCTCCTTGCCAGCAACACCGCCTACGGCAATGGCGGCGGCGCGCGGGCAGCCAGCGGCCTCGTGCAATTCATCAACTCCACTCTCAGCGGCAACATCGCGAGCACGGGACGCGGCGCGGGACTGCGCGCCGACGGCGGTACAGTTCAAATCATTTCTTCCACCGTGGCGTTCAACAGCTCTGCGACCAGTGGTGGCGGAATCTCCGTTGTCTCTCCCGGAAGTGTTCAAGCACTCAGTTCGATTTTTGCCGACAACCAATCCGCTGCCGCGCCGGACTTCGGCGGTGTGATGAGTTCGCTGGGTTGGAATCTTGTTCGCAATATCTCCGGCACAACCATCGCGGGAACGACCACTGGAAATCGTCTCGGTGTTGATCCGCTGTTGCGCGCGCTAGGCGATAACGGCGGTGCGACCTTCACCCACAAGCTCGCATCCGACAGTCCGGCGATTGACGCAGGCTACTCGATCCCCAACGCAACAGATCAACGCGGCATCCGGCGACCCTTCGATATTCCGTGGTCGGCCAACAGCACCAACGCGGCGGACATCGGCGCGTTTGAATACGTTGAACTCAGGCCGTATCTGATCGCATCCAATCGCACCACCGCAGGATTCACTCTGGCTTGGGCCACGAACACGGTGTTGCAAAAAACCGCCGCGCTGGATTCAGGTTGGATGGATCAAACCAACGCCAGCCCGCTCTATGTTTCCACAGTGACGAATCCGGCGGGTTATTTCCGCCTGCGCGGAATCCAGCCGTTGGCCATCATCACCACGAACAATCAAACCACGAACGGATTCGATCTTTCCTGGCCAGATTTCGGCATTCTCGAACGCGCGCCCGCCGCCAATGGTCCGTGGGATCCGATCACTGGCACCAGCCCGTTCCACGTCAACATCATCC
>JANNAO010000335.1:0-3537 GCA_031384405.1 Verrucomicrobiota bacterium
GTGTTGCGCGCGTGGGTGCCGGGTTGCTCCACCGGCGAGGAGGCGTATTCGCTGGCGATGGTATTCAAGGAAGTCATGGAGAAACTCAAGAGCCGGAAGCGGATCACGTTGCAGGTGTTCGCCACTGATCTGGACAAGGACGCGATAGATAAGGCGCGGCAGGGTGCTTATCCGGAGAATATTTGCGCGGATGTAGCACCACATCAGATGAGCCGGTTTTTCATCAAGGATGAACACGGCTGCCGGGTGACCAACGAGATTCGCAAGATGGTGACCTTTGCCACGCAGAGCCTCATCATGGACCCGCCCTTCACCAAGCTGGATTTTTTGAGCTGCCGCAATCTGCTGATCTACCTCGCGCCCGAGATGCAGAAGAAACTCATCCCGCTGTTTCACTACAGTCTCAGTGTCGGCGGCGTTTTGTTTCTCGGCACGGCGGAGACGGTCGGGAACTTCACTGATCTCTTTACTCCCTTGAACAATAAATTGCGGATCTTTCAGCGGACGCCCTCCGTGATCCGGTCGGAGCCGATTGATTTCCCCTCGTCCTTCGCGCCGCCGTTACCCAACGGCGCCGAGCCGAGCCCCATCTTGAAAAATAATCTCAGTCTCCAAGCACTCGCGGATCAGTTGATTCTCGATAATTATTCCGCGCCCGCTGTGCTGGCGAATGACAAGGGCAACATCCTGTACGTGAGTGGTCGCACCGGCAAGTACCTCGAACCCGCCGCAGGCAAAGCCAACTGGAACATCTTTGCCATGGCGCGCGAAGGCTTGCGCTACGAACTCGGCAATGCGTTTCACAAGGCGCTCGAGCAGAAAGCTCCTGTGACCGTGCGCGGACTCAAGGTCGGCACCAACGGCGGCCAGCAGCATGTGGACATTACGATCCAGCGCCTCGAACAACCGGAGCCACTGCGGGGCTTGGTGATGATTGTGTTCCGGGACGTGGTGGCCCCGTTGGAAATTTCGGCGGCGAGCAGCACCGGGAAGAAAGAGAAAAATCCGGCCCGACGGCTCCGCCAGCAGGAACTCGAACGGAAATTTCAGCAGGCTCGGCTGGAGGCGCAGGCCGTCCGCGAAGAGATGCAGACCTCGCAGGAAGAACTCCGTTCCACCAATGAGGAGCAGCAATCCACGAACGAAGAATTGCAATCCACGAACGAGGAACTCACCACGTCCAAGGAGGAAATGCAGTCGTTGAACGAAGAACTCCAGACCGTCAACGCCGAGTTGCAATCCAAAGTGGACGAGTTGTCGCGCGCCAACAACGACATGAAAAACCTGCTCAACAGCACGGACATTGCGACGTTGTTCCTGGACAACAATCTCAACGTCCGCCGATTCACGACGCAGGCGACCAAGATCATCAAGCTCATTCCCGGCGACATCGGGCGACCCATCACCGATCTTGCGTCTGACCTGCTTTACCCGGAACTGACGGATGATGCTCGCGAGGTATTGAGCAAGCTGGGCTTTGCCGAAAAGCCCATCAACGCACGCGATGGCCGCTGGTTCACCGTGCGCATCATGCCGTATCGCACACTGGATGATCGCATTGATGGCGTGGTGATCACCTTTGCGGACATCACGGTGGCGAAGACGCTGGAGGCGAAGTTGCGCGACAAGCACACCCTTCTGGAAAAACACGTCGCGGCAGACTCTGCGGCGCGGGCCAAAGTCAGTACGCGGGCGCTTCCAGTTGCCGCCTCCAAACGAACCCACGGTAACCAGAAAGCGCAGCACTCCCGCAAATCATGAAACGTCACGCTTCATCAACCAAGCCCGCCCAACTGCGCCGAAGCGCCGAAGCGCAGTTGCGGAAGCAGAAGAAGCATCAGAGGTCGAAAGCCTCCGTCGCAAAGTCCGAGGCCGACCCGCAGCGGATGTTGCACGAGTTGCAGGTGCATCAGGTGGAACTGGAGATGCAGAACGACGAGTTGCAGAAAGTCCGGGAAGATATGGAGGCGGCGCTGGAGCAATATACCGACCTCTATGATTTCGCCCCCGTGGGCTATTTCACGCTCGCCTCCGACAGCACCGTTCAACAGGCCAACCTCACCGGAGCCAGTCTCGTCGGCATCGAGCGCTCCCGGTTGGTGGGCCGTTGTTTCGACCAGCTTTTTCCCGCCGGGGTGCGACCCGCTTTCCGTGCCTTCCTGCAACAGGTCTTTGCTGGCCAAACCAAGCGGTCCGGTGACTTCGAGATGTTGCATCCGGGCCAGCCGTCCCGAAGCATCAACATCAAGGCCCAACGCTCGTTTCATGAGGACTCCTGCCGCGTCGCGGTGGTGGACATCACCGAGCGCAAGCAGGCCGAGGATAAAGTGCGCGTCTCGGAAATCCGCTATCGCCGCCTCTTTGAGACCGCGCATGATGGGGTGCTGCTCCTCAATCCCGCCACGCGCAAAATCACCGACGCGAACCCGTTCATGACGAAGCTGCTCGCCTATCCGCATGACCAGTTGGTCGGGAAGGAGTTGTTTGAGATCGGTCTGCTGAAAGATGAGTCCGCCAGTCAGGAGATGTTTCAGAAACTGAAACACGACCACGAAGTCCGCTACGAGGATTTGCCGCTCGAAAGCAAGGGCGGGCGGCATCAGGAGGTCGAAGTGGTGGCCAACCTTTATCAGGAGAACGGTCACGCTGTCATCCAATGCAACATCCGCGACATCACCGCGCGCAAGGACATTGAGCAGAAGCTTTCGGAAAAGGCGCGGCTGCTCGACTTGAGCCATGACGCCATCATCGTGCGCGATCTGGAGGGACGCATCCGTTACTGGAATCATGGCGCGGAAGAGCTTTACGGCTGGACGCGTGCCGAGGCGCTGGGGAAAATCAGTCACATCCTGCTTCAAACTGAATTTCCAATTCCTTTGAAGCAAATGATTGCGGAGCTTCACCGGACGGACCGTTGGATCGGCGAACTGGTGCATACGAAACGCGATGGCCAGCGCATCACCGTGCTCGCCCGCAAGACGCTGGATCGCGACAGCCGGGGCAAGCCGGCGTCGGTGCTGGAAAACATCACGGACATCACCCAGCGCAAACAGGCGGAGGAATCCTTGCGCGAAAGCGAGGAACGCTTCCGCGCGTTCGTGACGACCAGTTCGGATATCACGTATCGCATGAGTCCGGATTGGAGCGAGATGCGCCAGCTCAATGGCCGGAACTTCATCGCGGATATGGCCAAGCCAAGCCGCAACTGGCTTCGGGAATATATTCACCCGCATGATCAGGCGCGTGTGATGGCGGTCATCAACGAAGCCGTCCGGACCAAGACGGTTTTCCAGATGGAACATCAAGTCCGACGGGTGGACGGCACCTTGGGCTGGACTTTCTCGCGGGCGGTTCCGCTGCTGGATGCGCGGGGTAAAATTGTCGAATGGTTCGGTGCCGCGAGTGATGTGACCCAGCGCAAACAGGCGGAGGACGCGTTGCGCGAAAGTGAAGAGCGCTTTCGCGTGATGGCGGATGCGATCTCGCAACTGGCTTGGATCGCCCGCCCCGACGGCTACATTTTCTGGTATAACCAGC
>JANNAO010000340.1:0-11304 GCA_031384405.1 Verrucomicrobiota bacterium
GAGATTCTAATTCGCAAACTGGCGTTGAAGGGGAGGTCGAGCGGTAGTTAGATTCAATCCATCCTGATGACACAATCTGAACCGAAACATAATTTGAACACGAAGAATCACCTCTCTGCTCCGCGTTTCGCGAAAGCATTCACCCTGATCGAACTGTTGGTGGTCATTGCTATCATTGCGATTCTGGCGGCGATGTTATTGCCCGCGCTGGCGAAGGCGAAGGAGAAGGCGAGAAGGATACAGTGTTTGAATAACCTGCATCAGTTCGCGATCGCAACACTCAATTATGCGTCGGATAACAAAGAAAAGTTACCGGAAATCACTTCGCCGGGTGGCGGCTGGGCGTGGGATCTTCCCGGTAACGTAGCCGATGCGATGTTAGCGAGCGGGCTCCAGAAAAAAACGCTTTACTGTCCCGGCACGTCTCCGCGTTTCAACGACGCTTTGAACTTCGAAAATACTAACCCCAACAGCCAATGGAATTTTTTTGCCAATAACGGTAGTGCTAGGGTTATCGGTTACGTTATGGCGTTCACAGGCCCCAACGCATCTCCCGGTGGATTTAATCTTTTCGCGACCAACCAAAACACGACTATGATGCCCGAACAGATTAAGGTCAGTATTTTCGTGTCACTTCCTGCTCCGCCGAACACGGATCGTCCGTTGATCTCAGATGCAAACATCTGCGAGAATCCAGACCGCGCAAACCCAGGAAGCTTTACCTCTGTGGGTGGAGGATTTATGGGTGGCGCAATACCTCATCTCAGTCCGCACTTGAAAGGTAAGCTGCCCGATGGCGGATACATCGCGTTCAAGGACGGTCATGTGGCTTGGCGCAAATTCAAGGACATGGATCAGCGAGCCATCGCTCCCAGCCGTGGCTTCTGGTGGTGACCCAACTTATTCAGCATTGAGAAGACCTTCCTGAAGTTTGTTTTGAAAACCATGCGTGGCTTTAGATTCATTCAAGTCGGCATGGTTTTCCATTTCAGTCCAGAACCACTATCCATGCGTCATCTCCCAGCCAGTTTGAAATGCACACAGGCCGTCGCGATTGTTCCGCTTTGGTCTGGCTGCACCTCGCGTTTCTCACCAGAACGGGGGACGCGACGAATTAAAAACTAGTTCAGAGTATTTCCGCGTAACCCAAGACAACCATTTCCAAGTCGCAACAAAGCAACACCCTCACACGTCGTATCGTTCCAATTCTCCAGAAACCAAAAACCACCCACCAATAAACTCATGAGTGCATATCTAACAAAACAAACCCGAGGATCAGTCACCAAGCTGACCCTGCTTCGATTGATGTTGGCAGCGATGCTGACGCTCACTTTCACCAGCTTCGGCGCGACGATCGCCTTCTGGACATTTGAAGGCGACGGAGTCAACACGCCCACCAACGGAATGTTCCTCAAGGACACCGACGGTCGCGTAGCCCCGACTGCCGACGGCGTGCTGGCCATTGATGTTTCCGGCAACGGCAATTCCCTCTACACTTGGGACAACACTGCCGCTGGACATCAATACCGCACCAACGTGCCTGCGCCCATCGTTCCGCAGACGGGCACGCCCAATAATTTCAGCATCCAGAACAACGGTGCCAATCCCACCTCGATGACGTGGTCCACCAACACGCTACCGACCGTGGACTTGGAAACCATCGAGCCGCTCGCTTGGACGATTGAAGCCTCCATTTATCAGACCGCCACCGCCACGCACGAAACATTCGTGGGTCGCGATGGCAATAGCGAAACCAACATCGTCGTCAGCTCACGCGCGCCGCTGTATTTCAAGACGTTCAACGGACTGCTTCAAATCCTCTTCACGGACGTGGCGGGAAATGTTTACGACCTGAGCGATACCACTGGCACGCTCTCCTTGAACACTTGGTACAACGTCGCGGCAGTCAGCGACGGCACGACGCTGAGTCTCTACAAAGATTCTGGAGCGGGTTATGTGTTGGTCGGCTCGATGGCTTTGACGCCCGGCGATACGCGCTTGAATTACGACAACGACAATTCCAGCACGCCCGGCGACGAGCAATGGGGCTGGAGCGTGGGTCGCGGTCGCTTCGGCGCGTCCGATGCGCAGATTGACGGCCATGTGGATCGCTTTCTCGGTAACATTGACAACGTGCGTATCAGTGACGCCGCTCTTGATCCGACGAACTTCCTCCACTACTCCACGAACGTCTTCATCGTCAGCGGCCCGACACCGGCAGCGCAAACTGTGGCCATCGGCAATCCGTTCAGCTTCACCATCGTCGCAGGCGGCGAACCGACCTTGAACTATCAATGGCGTAAAAACGGCACGCCGATCTCCGGTGCGAACAGCGCGACCTACAACGTCGCCGTGTCGGTCATCGGCGATCTTGGCAATTACGACGTGGTCATCACCAACGCCTACAATTCCGTCACCAGCGCGGTGGCAGTGTTGAGCATCCATGTTCCTCGCCCGCTCACATGGGGCGGCGTCTCTGGTGCTTGGGATACAACGTCGGCGAACTGGACGACCAACAACGGCGGTTCATTCCTCGCCTACATTGAAACGGACAACGTGCGTTTCGACGTAATCGGCTCGGCGCAACCTGTCGTGACGTTGAACGCCGTCCACTCACCGAGTTCCGTGGTGGTGTCCAATGCCAGCTACTCTATCGCGGGCGCAAATATCGCGAGCAGCGGTTCACTGGGATTATCTGACAACGCATCCCTCACGCTCTCCAACGTCAACAGTTTTGCCAGCGGCACGATCCTCACGGGCAACAGCACACTGCACTTGCGCGCAGTGAACACGCTGGGACCGCTGCTCCTGGACAGCACTTCCACGGTGCAGTTGAACGGAGTGAATCAAACTGCCGCGAGTCTGTCCGGCGGTGGCGTCATCACTTCCACCAACGGCGCACCCGTGTTGACTTACGGCGGTAACAACCTCAATTCCACATGGAGCGGCAGTATCACCACCAACGGCGGCGGTAACACCAGCTTCATCAAAGTCGGCACCGGCACGAACACGATCACCGGCACGAACTACTTGGCGGGCGGCGCAAGCCAGATCAACGGCGGCGCAGTGATCGTCCCTGCGGGTGGTGCGCTCCTCGCGGGTGGTGCGGCTGAATTCTGGGTCGCTCAAAACGCGGGCACGGGTCATCTCGAAATCAACGGCGGCACGTTGACCGCGAACAACTGGCTCGTGGCTGGACGCAATGCAGCCGGCGCAAACGGCACGTTGGTGATCAACAGCGGCACGATCAACAAGACTGGCGGCGGAAACATCATCGCCGGTTCACTCGGCGCGACCGGAACGATCATCGTCAATGGCGGTCAGGTGTTGAATAACTCGATGCTCTTGCTTGGTGAAAACGCCACTGCGAACGGAACTCTCCGCTTGAACGGCGGTTTGATTCAGGCCACGCAAATCCGCTCATTCGGAGTGGCGCCACTCAGCTCCGTCGCTTACTTCAACGGCGGCACGCTTCAAGCCGTGGCAGCCAGCGCGGACTTCATCATGACACCGTCCATCGGCGCGATCTCTGCGGGCGGTTTGAACTTTGATAACAACGGATTCGACATCACCATCGCTTCCATGTTGGTGGAAGACGTCGTCACGCCGTCCACCGGCGGTGGTGTCACCAAACTCGGTGCAGGCACGCTGACATTGTCCGGCGGTTACAACTACACTGGCACGACCGTTGTGCGCGGCGGCACGTTGAGTTTGAACCCTGGACTCGGCAACCTCATTTCCAGCCCGAACTTGGTTGTCAGCAACGCGAGCCTGACCCTCGCTAGCGGCGTGGCGGCGTTGGCTGCGACTGATGTGACCTTGGGCAACAGTGCCGTGTTGAACTTCAACTACGGCACGATCTTCGCCAACCCGGCTGTGGCGGCGATTGCGGCGACGGGAAATCTGACCGCGCCCGGCACGACGATCACCATCAACGTCTCTGCGAACGGACTGGTCGTCGGCACAGTTCCGTTGATCACCTACGGCGGCGCGACATTGGGCAGCATCGCCAACTTCGTTCTCGGACCGCTTCCTCCCGGCGTGACGGCAAACCTCGTCAACGGCGTGAATAGTTTGAACCTGAACATCACCGCCACCGGACAGAACCTGAGCTGGTATGGCAACGTGGATAATGTTTGGAACATCAACGGCACAGCCAACTGGCAGAACAGCCTCGTGCCCGGCGCGAAGTATCTCGAATACGGACCCACGGGTGACCCGGTTCGTTTTGATGATACTGCACTTGGTAATTTCGACGTGAATCTTCCCGCCAACGTGCATCCGTTCAGTGTGATCGCGGGTGGGACACTACCTTACAGCATCACTGGCGCAGGCGGCATCACCGGTGCGACATCACTCATCAAGTCAAACACCGGCACGTTGTTCGTCGGCACGGCCAACACGTATTCCGGCGGCACGTTCGTCAATGGCGGCACACTCGCCATCAGCAACAACGCTGCTCTCGGTAACAACTCTGTGGCGGCAACGCTCGCTGGCGGCACGCTCCAGTTGAATCACGGCACTACGATTGCCACACGTCCCGTCACTCTGAGTTCAGCGTCCTTCATCGGAGTTCCTGCGGCTGGAACGTCCACCATCGGCAGCACCATCAGCGGTGCAGGCGCGCTCACCAAAGTTGACGCTGGCACGTTGAACATCAGCGGCAGCAACAACTTCACCGGCGTGTTCACCAACAGCATCGGCACGGTCAACTTCTCCGGCACAAACATCGCCACGGTTGCGGCGGGTTCTGGATTGTTCGTGGGTTCAACACCCGGTGTGGCCACATTGAACATGCCAGCGGGTGCAGCATTGAACCGCTTTGAAGTCAAACTGGGCAACGTGACCGGTGCGAAAGGAATCATCAACATGACCAATGCCACCTTGACGGGTGGAACGGGTGAATTCTGGATCGGCGGCAGCGTGGACAACGTCCAGACCGATGGCGAATTCAACCTCGTCGGCGGCTCTGTCACCGCCAATAGCTGGATGGCCGTAGGTCGCAGCTTCGGCGCAAGCGGCAGCAGCAAGGGCGTGTTGAACATCATCGGTGGCGCATGGACCAACCAGACTGCGAACAATGTCACCATCGGTTCTGCATTGAACTGCAATGGTAAAGTCAACATCTCCAACGGCGGTATTTTCCATGTTGGCTCCGCCGCTGTGAACATCCAGATGTGGGTCGGTGAAGCGGGCAACGGCATCATGAACATTGATAACAGCACAGTCATCGCCAACCGCCCCGGAAATCCTGCGATGGCGGTTGGCCGTGGGGGTAATGGTGCAGGCAGCATCCGTTTGAACTCAGGTATGCTCAATTCCGCAGACCAGACCTATATCGGTCACGGAACAGGAACAGTTGGTAGCTACGGCGAAATCAATCAATCTGGCGGCATATTTGTTTCCCGCTGGTTTTTGGTGGTCGGCTTGAACAACGACCGTTCCATTTACCGTCAATCCGGCGGCGCGTTCTTCATCACGAACCGTTTCATGACCATCGGTGCGGGCGGCACTGGCTCCATCGGTGTGGCAGACCTCAGCGGTGGCACATTCACAGCGTTTGATGCGGCGGGCGACGGCGGCATCTACGTCGCTGAAGCTGGCGTTGGCACCTTGAACGTGCGCGGCACGTCACAGGTTTCCGTCACAGGCACGGCAACGGGTGGTGGCCTTCGCATCGGCAACGGCGTTGCGACTCGTGGTATCGTGAACCTCAACACCGGCGGCACCATCACGGCCAACCGCGTCTCCCGTGGCAACCAAGGTGCCGTAAGCGCAGCGATCCTTAACTTCAACGGCGGTCGCCTGAACGCTCGGATGAACAACGCCACGTTCTTGACCAACATCACCAGCGCATTCGTCCATGCTGGCGGTGCGACCATTGATGACGGTGGCTTCGCGGTCAACGTCGCTCAACCTCTGCTCGCTCCTACAGATCTCGGAGTCACATCCATCGCGATGACGTCTGGCGGTTCGAATTATATCGGCGCGCCGATCATTCAGGTTGCTGGCGGCACAGGCACGAACTGCACTGCGGTTGCCAACATGATTGATGACGGCAGCGGCAACGGCACCTACAGCGTCGGCAGCATCACGATCACCGGACCGGGCACTTACACGGTGGCTCCCACCACGGTGAACATCCTGCTCGGCGGACAAAATCGCACCTTGGCAGTCGCTGGTGCAATCACCACGGCAGCCAACACGAGCGGCGGATTGACCAAACTCGGCAACGGCACCACGACCTTCAGTGGCGCGAACACTTACACGGGTCTTACCACCGTCAGCAACGGAACGCTCAACGTGAATGGCTCCGTCGCCAGCGCAGTCACTGTGAAGTCCGGCGCAACACTCGGCGGCACGGGCACGATTGCCGGTGCGGTCACTGCTGAATCCGGCGCGACGGTTGGCGCAGGCCTCAGCATCGGTACGCTGACACTCAGCGCGTCGCCCTTGTTGAACGCGGGTTCAACCATCGTGGCTGAATTGAACCGCACCAATGTCCAGACGGCGGACCGCATCAACGTGACGGGCAATCCGATTGCCTACAACGGCACGCTGGTGTTGAAGAACATTGGCCTCCCGCTCCAGGTTGGAAACACCTTCACGCTGTTCAACGCTTCCAGTTATAGCGGCAGCTTCACCCTCGTCTCGCAGACCTTGGGTCAGGTCGTCACCTGGAACACATCGCAACTGGCGGTCAACGGCACGGTCAGCGTCGCCGCAGTCGCGCAGGTCAGCATCAATTCCAGCGTCTCAGGCAGCACACTCAACCTCACCTGGCCGCCGAACCAACTGGGCATGACCTTGCAGACGAACTCCGTCAGCGTGGTCGCTCCGGCGTCGTGGTTTGCGTTGCCCGGCTCGGCAAGCGTGACCAACGTGAACATCACGATTGATCCGAACCTGCCCAACGTGTTCTTCCGTCTGGTCGCTCCGTAATCAAACTGGATCAAATCATTCACGCGAGGCGGCGGATCAATCCGCCGCCTCGTTTTCTTTTGAAAAAGTTTTTGCAGGTTTGAAAATCAAAGGTCCTATGCCGAATCCTGAAAATATCAGCCGCAGACTGTTCAGCCTCATTTCATGTGTCGCATTCGTCTTTTGCGCCACATCGCTTCCGCTTGTCGCACAGCCTTTCGTCCACCCCGGCGGCTTGCACACGCAGGCGGACTTCGACCGCATGAAGGCGAAGGTCACGGCCAACGCTTCGCCTTGGGTGGATAGCTATAATCAGATGACCACCCTCTGGCTGGCCAACCTCAACATGCCGTGGGCGCCAGTCACACAGATTGTCCGTGGGGCGTCGCCAAACAATTACGCCCGCAGCCAGAAAGATGCGCTCGCCATTTACTATCTCGCGTTGCGCTGGCGGATCACGGGCGATACCAACTATGCCGAGGAAGCCATCGAAGGCTGTGATCGGTGGTCCAGCACCATGACCAATGGCGTTGGTGGGAACAGCAACTGGGCGTTGGGCGCGGGACTTTGTGGTTATGAATTTGCCGTCGCGGGCGAGGCGTTGCGTGGTTATACGAACTGGTCGCAGACGAGCATCAGCAATTACTCCAACTTCCTCAGAATCTTCGCCGGCGGAAACGATTCGTTCCTGCAAAACCACAATGGTACCTGCGACAGCCATTACTGGTGCAACTGGGACGCGTGCAATCTCGCATCACTGATTTCGTGCGCGGTGTTTCTCGACGACACGAACATGTTCAATCGCGCGGTGACCTATCTCAAGCAAGGCAAAGGCAACGGCAACCTGACCGCCGCCGCGTGGTTCGTCCACCCGGACGGTCTCGCGCAACAGCAGGAGAGCGGTCGCGATCAACCGCACGCGATGTCCGGCATGGCGTGGCTCGGCGTGGCGTTGCAGGTGGCCTGGAATCAGGGCGTGGACCTCTACGGCTTCGACAACAACCTGTTCCTGCGCGGGCTGGAATACTCGGCCAAATACAATCTTTGGAACGACGTGTCGTATCAGTCGTATCTCGTTTGTGAGGGGGGATCATTCGCTTGGGGCACAAGCGGACTGAGCGGCAACGGTCGCGGGTTTTTGCCGCCGACGTGGGATATCTTTTACAACCATTACGTGAACGTCAAGGGCCTGGCCGCGCCGTGGACTTCGCAGGCAGCGAGCGTGATGCGGCCCGATGGATTTTACAACAACAACAACTCGCCGGACTTTTTCGGCTTCACCACGCTGACGTGTTTGCGCGACCCGATTCCGGCGGGCGCAGTGCCGAGCGGCGTGGAAGCAAAAAGCTACGGAACGAACGTGCTGTTGAACTGGTGGGGATCGGCCTACGCGACGAACTATCTCATCAAGCGCGCCACGACGCCCGGCGGGCCATACACCACCATCGCGAGCCTGCCGGCGGCAACGGAGAACGTGTACTACGACAGCACGATTACCAACGGCGGCCTGTACTATTACGTCGTTTCCGCGCAGGATAAATTCGGCGACACAGCGAATTCGCCCGAAAAGAAAATCGGCTTCAAGCAGCTCACGACGTATTACCGCTTCAACGAAGCCAGCGGCACGACCGCGTCCGACGCGTCGGGACTCAGCCCCACCGCCACGCTTGTGAATGGCGCGAGCTTTACCGCCAGTGGCAAGTTCAGCAATGGCGTCAGCCTGAACGGCAGTTCGCAATACGTCGCGTTGCCAAACGGTCTGATCACGGGCTTGGGCGACGCCACGATCTCGGCGTGGGTCTATTTGAACAGCTTGAACACGTGGGCGCGCGTCTTCGATTTCGGCGCGGATACGGACCGTTACATGTTCCTGTCCGTCCACAACGGCAGCGGGATGCGGTTTGCGCTCACGAAGTTCACCGGGAATGGGGAGCAAGGATTCAACGGCCCGGCACTGTCGGTCGGGGCTTGGCATCACGTCGCGGTGACGCTCAAGGCGAACAATGCGGGTTCGGGCGTTGGCACGCTTTACTTGAACGGCGTGGCGGTCGCGTCCAACACCGCCATGACGTTCACGCCGGACATGATTGGCCGCTTGGTCAATGCCACCAACAATTACATCGGCCGTTCGCAGTGGCCGGGCGATCCGTACCTGAATGGTCGCGTGGATGATTTCCGCATCTACAACGGCGCGTTGAGCGCGGCGGAAATCGCCGCGTTGTATGCGTTGAGTCCGGTTGCTCCGGCTGCCCCCGGCTCAGCGAGTGCCACGGCGACCTCAGCCAATGTGATCAATTTGACCTGGACGCCGAGCGCGGGCGCGACCAGCTATCTTGTTCAGCGTGCCACTAACAGCGGCGGCCCATACGTCGTATTGGCCTCATCCGTCCCATCCACGAATTACCCCGACTCCGGTCTGACGGGCAACACGACTTACTACTACGTCATTGCCGCAGCGAACAGCAGCGGTACCAGCCCGAACTCGCCGGAAGCCAGCCCCACAACGCTGACGCCGCCGCCGACTCCCACCAGCCTGACTGCAACGGGCCTTTACAGCGGTGAGATCGTGTTGAACTGGTCAGCGAGCACAGGCGCGACGAGTTACACCGTGAAGCGCTCGATGCTTCCCGGCGGCCCATACGTCGCATTAGTCCCATCCGTCCTATCCACCTCCTTCACCAACAGCGGCCTCATCCTCAACGCGACTTACTATTATGTGGTGTCCGCCAGCAACGCCAACGGCGAAAGCCCGGACAGCGCCGAAGCCGGAGCGCTCGTTCCCGTGCCGACGCTGGTCTGGAAAGGCAACGTCAACACGACGTGGGACATCGCCACCACCACCAAATGGCTGTTCGGCGGCTCGCCGAGCACCTATTTTTCGGACGGTGCGACGGCAAATTTCGACGACACCGCGAGCACGGCCACGGTGAATCTGGCGGCGAATGTTTCGCCGTACAGCGTGACGTTCAGCAACTCGACGTTGAGCTACACCGTGAATTCCGCCAACGGCTCGGGCATCGGCGGCGGGACGACGCTCACGAAGCTTGGTTCTGGCACAACGACGTTGACCACCACGAACACCTTCACTGGTGGCATCAACATTAACGGCGGCGGTACGCTGGCCATCGGTGGTGCGGGCTTGCTTGGCGGCGGCAGCTACGCCGGGAACATCGCCAACTACAGCACGTTCAATTACAACAGCACCGCCGCGCAAACGCTCTCCGGCATCATCTCGCAAAGCGGCACGTTGCTCAAAAGCGGCGCGGGCACGCTCACGTTGAGCGGTGCGAATGCCTACAACGGCAACACCGTTCATCGTCAGGGCACGTTGAATCTCACCGGCGCGGCGAAGTCGGGCAGCGGCAGCATCCTTGTCGTGGACAACAACGCCGCCAGCACGACCAACGCGGTGCTGAACATTTCGTCGGACCTCACCGCGTATCGCTTGTGGCTCGGCGACCGTGCTGGCGCGAATCAAGTGGGCGCGGCGTATCAGACCAGCGGGAATGTGGTGTTCACGCAAGGCGGGAGCGTGGACGATTTCCGTATTGGCTCGATTGCCAGTGGGCGCGGCTATTACAAACTTTCCGGCGGCACACTGACGGCGAATGAAGTCAGCATCGGCGGCAGCCAGAACGATACCATCGGCATCATGGACATCACCGGCGGCGCGATGACCATCAATGGTTGGTTGACCCTCGCTCGCGGCGGCGCGACGAGTTCCGGCCTGTTGAACATCACGGGCGGTTCGGCCTATGGCGCACGCGTGGACTTGAATTGGTCCGGCACAAGCGGCGCATCGTCGGTGATCAACGTCGGCGGCGGAAGCAATCCCGCTTCGCTCACCGCTGCGCCCAGTTCCACGCTCGGCGTAAATCTCGCCAACGCCAGCACGGTGGCCGGCACGTTGGGTATCGTGAACCTGCTCACGAACGGCACACTCACCACGGGAGCGGTCCGCGCCGATCAGGCGAATCCGACTACGCATCTGAACTTCAACGGCGGCACGCTGAAGGCGAATATTTCTTCCGCCAACTTCCTGACCGACTATCGCGTGGATAACGTCTATGTCCACGCTGGCGGTGGAACGATTGATAACGGCGGCAATACGGTCGTGATCGAACGACCCTTGCTCGCGCCGCTGAGCCTCGGTGTTAGAGCGTTTCCATAATTCATATAGCGTATCCGGCGTGTAAAAAGAAACCCCGGCAGTCTTCCGGGGTGATGGTGGCGAAGGCCGCACCTGCGGCCTTGAACAGTTGGCGGGCGTTTCGAGGCGCACGACTTTTCAACCCCTGTTTGACTTTGCTCCACAGGTTTTCAATCGGGTTAAAGTCCGGCGAATAAGGCGGCAGATACTCCAGTCGCGCTCCGACGGACTCA
>JANNAO010000036.1:0-2870 GCA_031384405.1 Verrucomicrobiota bacterium
CCCGTAGGAGCGACATCGTCTCGTTTATGCCGCCCCTACGGGGCTTGGGCGATTGGGCGCGTCGGTTCTATAAAGATGCCACTCCTACGGAGTTCACGGAAACACGGCCCAGTCGTGTCAGCGCGCTTCTTCTCAATTCAATGGCCGTGGGGAGAACCACTCGACTCCGCGCTTTCGTCTGCGTCCTTGCGGCGATTCTTTGCTTGGATGGCAGACTCACCGCAGGCGAGCCTTCCGACTTTTCCCGCTCGCTTCTCAAACTCGGTTACGAACAAGTCGAACTCCGGCGCACAGACGAAAACCGGCTGTTTCTTTTCGCGCGAGTGAACGGTCGCAAACGCAGTTGCCTTGTGGATACCGGCTGGTCGTTCACTACCGTCTCCACCAACACCGCCGCGCATCTTGCCCACTCCAATCTCATTGATCGCCTCGAACTCGGCAGAGTTTCGTTCACGAACCAATCCGTGATCGCGCAAGACATCCGCATCGCTGGCGAACCTGCGTCGTTCGATGTTGTGCTCGGCTGCGATTTCCTGCTCGCTCATCACGCCATCCTTGACTGCGCAAACCGCCGACTCTACCTGCGCCGCACTGCGCTGACGTTGGATGAAACAGCGTCGCTCGAAAAACTCCTCGCTGATTCCAGCCGCGTCTCCGCTGAAATGAAACTTCGTTCTCCACCCGCGATCACCGTGGCCGTACAACTCAACGACCACGCTGCTGAATTCCTCGTGGACTCCGGTGCCGTGTGGAGTTGTCTGGATGTGAAAGCTGCGCGTGATTTCAATCTGCGCCTGACACCCTCGCCGAATCAAATCTCCGGCGCAGTCTCCGCCGACAAGAAAAGTTTTCACGTCACGACAGTGCGAGAACTCACGGTGGCAGAAAGAAAAATCAAAGACGCGAGCCTAGCCGTCTTGAGCCTTGAACCGTGGGGATTCGGTCCGGATGGAAAATTGTTCAATGACGTGAGCGGCATCCTAGGCGGAGCGGAGTTGATCGCCAACAGAGCGGTGATTGATTTCAGTTCAAGGAAACTCTGGCTGCGCGCGAAACGAGTTGAATGAAGAAACCAAGTAGCCAGAAGGTGGAGGTAAATCCCCACTGCCATTGATTTAGCCGAAACTCAGAAACTCATAAAAGCGCATCGTCTCCGGCTTCCTTTTGAGTTTATGAGTTTTGGCTTAGATCTAAATTCGTTCATCGGCATCTCCTTCCTTAATCGAACGGCAGTGGGATAAATTCCACGCGCGTAACATCATTGTGTCAGCCGCCCCGTGACTTTCACTCTTGAACACGGCGCATTTCCGGTTTGTCATTGGCATCATGAAAACGCCGATGAGTTTGCTCCCGCGCCGTCAATTTATCCGCAACACCGCCTTGCTCGCGGGTAGTGCGGCATTCGCCGGGCCGCTCATCCGCTCCGTGCGCGCCGGCGAGCCCGGCCCGAACAGCAAAGTTCGCCTCGGTGTCATCGGCTGCGGCGGCATGGGTCAGGGCGACCTCGATTGCTTCCTCGAAAATCCCGAAGTGGAGTGCGTCGTCATCGCCGATCTCGACGATGCGATGACGGCCAAGGGTCTTGCCATCTGCGAAAAGAAAGAACGCAAGCGACCCGACACGGTGAAAGATTTCCGGCGCGTGTTGGATCGCAAAGACGTGGACATCGTGTTGATCGCCACGCCAGATCATTGGCACGCGATTCCGACTGTGATGGCATGTCAGGCTGGCAAAGATGTTTATGTGGAGAAACCGCTCGCCAAGACGATTGATGAAGGCCGCGCGATGTTGACCGCTGCACAACGACACAACCGCATCGTGCAGATGGGTTCGCAATGGCGCAGTTGCCAACACATGATCGAAGCGGCGGAGTTCGTCAAATCCGGCAAGCTCGGCAAACTCGCGATGGCGCGCGGCTGGGCTTATCTCGATTGGCTACCCAGCGTCGGCAAGCCCGCAGATTGTCCGCCACCTGCGGGAATTGATTACGACCTATGGCTTGGTCCTGCGCCGAAACATGCGTTCAATCCGAACCGCTATCACTTCAACTTCCGCTGGTTTTGGGATTACGCCGGTGGACTCATGACCGATTGGGGCGTGCATCTGCTTAACATGATTTTCATGGGCACGCCCAATGAAGCACCCAAGTCCGTCGTGTCCAGCGGTGGTAAATATGTTTTGGATGACAACTCCGAAACACCCGACTCGCAAGTCACCACCTACGAGTTCCCGAATTACATGCTCGTCTGGGAACACAAGGCTGGACTCGGCGTCGGCATCAACAGTCATCCGTGGGGCGTGGCCTGGTACGGCTCGGAAGGCACGATCATCATGAACGATGCGGGCTGGCAGATCATCCCAGAGAAACGCAAAGCCAATCTCGAACCAGAGAAATTCAAGAGCAGCGGCAATCCTCGTCCCGCCCACGTCCGCAACTTCCTGGATTGCGTCAAATCCCGCGAGCAACCGCGTCTCAACCTCGAACGCGGCCATCACGTTTCCACCGCCGCACACCTCGGCAACATCGCCTACCGCACTGGCAGCAAGATCACTTGGGACGCGGAGAAGGAACAAGTCGTCGGCAACAAAGACGCGGACAGACTCGTGAGCGTGGAGTATCGCAAGCCGTGGAAGCTGGATTACATGCGGCGCGGGTGAAACGGAGTGCGCCCGCGATGTAGCGTCAGGCATCCTTGCCTGACGTAGAGGGTGTGCTTCCAGCCACCCGGAAACAGCGTTCGGATCGTCGGCGACTCACGATCATTCGATTGCTCTCAACTTTGAGATACCTGTTCCGCCGGGCAACCCCGAAACCTTTCGGGGTACAGCAGACAAGGATGCCCGCCGCCACGGGTGTGATTAAAGTCGGG
>JANNAO010000037.1:0-2354 GCA_031384405.1 Verrucomicrobiota bacterium
GGTTCTGGTGGCGCATCAACGCCTCGTGTGAAGTGGTGGCGATGGTCAGTTCGTTCGTCGTCTCCGTGGTGTTCTTTGTGATGAAGAAGACCGGCCACGCCCAGCCGTTCGCGCACACGGTGCTGTATTCGGTGGCGTTCACCACGATCTGCTGGGTGGTCACGGCTTTTGTCAGTTCGCCCACGAGCAAGGAACGCTTGATCGCGTTCTACAAAAAAGTTCACCCCGCCGGGCCGGGCTGGACGAAGATTCGCCTCGAAGCGGGCGTGAGCGAAGCCGATGCCGCGCTGCACGGCGATCACATGGGCATGGCGACGCTCGGCTGGATTTCCGGCTGCCTGACGATCTGGTCGTCGCTCTTCGCCATCGGCAATTTTCTCTACGGTCGCACACAGTCCGCGCTGATCTTGACGGCGGTGTTCATCGTCAGCGGGCTGACCCTGATCTACGTCATCAACCGGCTCTGGGACAAACCAACCAGTCGTTAAACAATTTATGAAGCTACCAAACCTGTCCCGCCGTAATTTTCTAAAAGCCTCCACCGTCGCCGGACTCGGCGCATCCCTCGGCGGCGTCTCCACTGGCTGCGCGACCAACGGCGGGAAAGTCTCCGCCACGCCGGACCTGGGTCGGATTCGCCCGTTGATCAGCGGCGGAAAACCCGTTCACGATCTGACCACCAAGCCGCTGGCGCGCGTTCGCGTGGCGGTCATCGGTCTCAGTCGCGGCCTGACGCACGTCACCGATTGCAGCAACATTGATTTCGCCGACGTCGTTGCGGTTTGTGACATCCGGGATGACCGGGCACAGGCCGCCGCCGCCGTGTGCGAAAAGAAAACCGGCAAGCGTCCGAAGATTTACAGCGGCACGGAAAACATCTGGGAGCAGATGGTGGAGCGCGAAGACATTGATGTCGTCTATATCGCCACGCCGTGGGACTGGCATGTTCCGATGTGTCTGCGCGCGATGGAACGCGGCAAGCACGCCTTCGTCGAAGTCTCCGCCGCCGTGACCGTGGATGAATGTTGGCAACTCGTGAACACCAGCGAACGCACGCAGCGCCATTGCGTCATGCTGGAGAATTGTTGTTACGGCGAGAACGAACTCTTCGTGCTCAACATGGCGCGTCAGGGAGTCTTCGGCGAACTCACCCACGCCGAGTGCGCTTACCTGCACGAACTGCGCGATGTGTTGTTCAGCCTCGGTTCAGAAGGCGATTGGCGACGCGATTACCACAAGACCCACAACGGGAATCTTTATCCCACGCACGGCCTCGGCCCGGTGGCGCAATATCTCGGCGTCGGACGCGGCGACCAGTTCAAATTCCTTGTCTCCATGAGTTCGCCTGAGAAGAGCCTGACCAAGGTTCTCAACGAGAAAAAGCCCAACGGCGGCAGGCACGCCGGAGAGAAATACATCTGTGGCGACATGAACACCTCCATCATCAAGACCGAGATGGGCCGCACCATCATGATCCAACACGATGTCGTCACCCCGCGCCCGTACAGCCGCATCAATGGACTCAACGGCACCGACGCCAGCTTCTTCGATTATCCAGCGAGGCTCGCCATCGCGGATCCAAAACAATACGGCCTCAGCGCTGGCAGCTCACACGAATGGCTCAACGAAAAAGACATGGCCGTCATGCGCGAGAAGTTCACCCATCCGCTGTGGAAAAGACTGGAACAAAAGTCGAAGGGTGGCGGCCACGGTGGAATGGATTTCGTGATGAACTGGCGTCACCTCGATTGCATCCGCCAGGGAGTCACGCCGGACAGCGTGGTGTATGACGCCGCTGGTTGGAGTTCCATCCTTGAACTCTCCACGCGCTCCGTCGCCAACGGCAGCGCGCCGGTGGTCATCCCCGACTTCACGCGCGGCCTGTGGAAGACCATGAAACCGCTGGGCATCGCCTGACCGTTTGTTTGAGAATGATCAAGTGTGCATACCTCATTCGAGGTATGGCGGGAGACCGAGGCGTGTTCCTAGCATTACCGCCTGAATCCGTGTTCAAGATGCGCTTTCACCTTCACAGAAAATCTTGGAATCACCACGGTGATGTATGACTGACTGTTATCCGGGCAAGGATCACTTGCCTCAAAAAAATCACATGACGAAATTCAATTCACCTTCGCTGGGGACGCATCTTGACACTGCCCCCGATAACGACTCAGTCGGAGCGCGGCGGTGTAGTGCACGACCACCCCCAGCAGGATGGCAAAAACAGGAGTCTTAAGCAAAAACCAATGCCCGGCTTTTTTTAGCTGCATCGGGTGGTCTTAGACACACCCCCGCACCAATTTCAGACACGCTCTAAGAACGCCAAGCGTGTGTGTCCTTGGCGGTCCAACCAG
>JANNAO010000420.1:0-12308 GCA_031384405.1 Verrucomicrobiota bacterium
CCTGACCCGCGCCAATTGTCGCCCTCGCCTCCGATGATGAACGTGGGCCGGTAAAATTCATTCAGCACTCGCGACGAAACAATTCCTACCACGCCGATGTGCCAGTGAAGCTGTCCCTCGACGATGACGTAATCCGTCTCAGGATTGAATCGCGCACGGATCGCTCCGCTGACTTCCTCGGCGATGGTGCGTTCGATTTTCTGCCGTTCGCGGTTCTGCGAATCGAGCCGTTGCGCGAGCGGCATGGCATCCTCCATGTCTTCGGCGAGCAGCAGATGCAACGATTCTTCAGCGGTCTCCAATCGCCCGGAAGCATTCAGGCGCGGCGCGAGTTGGAAGCCGACATCGAAGGTGGTGAGCGACGCGGGACATTGAGCGACTTGTTTCAGCGCGACCAGGCCGGGGCGTTCGGTGGCGTTGAGCCGTTCCAATCCAGCGGAGACGAGGATGCGGTTCTCTCCAGTGAGCGGGACGAGATCGGCAATTGTCCCCAGCGCGACGAGATCGAGCAGCGGGCGCAGATCGAAATCCGCCGCGCCGGGAAGGTTCATCTCGCGTCCGCGTTTGACGAGTGCATGAGCGAGCTTGAAGGCGAGACCGACTGAGCAAAGCTCGGTGAAGGCGAGAGGCGTTGAAGATGAGGCGAGAGGCGAGAGGCTATGGGCGATAGGTGGGACGGCGGCGGCTATCGCCTCTTGCCCATCGCCTCTCGCCTCATCACCGCCTCTAGCCTTATTTTGAGGATTCACCAATGCCACGGCAGCGGGCGGCGGATTTGAGATTTGATGGTGGTCGAGAACAATCACGTCCACGCCGCGTTCGCGCAGCCATGCGACGGTTTCAAAAGCGGTCGAGCCGCAGTCCACGGCGAGCAGCAGGTTCGTCGGATATTTCTTGAGGCAATTTTCCACGCCGTCGCGACTGAGGCCGTAGCCTTCGTCCATGCGATGCGGCAGATAGACGTTGGCTTGCAGACCGAACGTGCGAAGAACTTGTTGAAGCAGAGTGGTGGAGGTCACGCCGTCCACGTCGTAGTCGCCAAAGATGACGAGCGATTCACCAAGCTCACGCGCGCGGAGCAATCGAGCGACGGCCTTGTCCATGTCCGGCAGGAGGAACGGATCGGCAAGATTCTTGAGGCGCGGATGGAGAAACGTCTCAATGGCGGACGGATCGCTGAAACCGCGATTGATGAGGCATTGCGTGAGCAGCGGAGAAATCTTGAGGCGACTTGCGAGCGGCTCGACGAGCAATGGTTGAGGCGTGGCAGGCGTCCAGCGGCATTTCATGGTGAGACGAGAGAGTAAGCGGACGTTGGCTGAGAGTTGAAGACATGAATTGAATTACGCTCGCCCTCACCCCTGCCCTCTCCCCCGGGGAGAGGGAGAAATTGTTCCCGCCCTTTGGTAAATATCCTGCGGCTGGATGTGCTACGCGCCCAACCAATGAATCTGCGACGACTATGTTGACTCCCTCTCCTGGGGGAGAGGGCTGGGGTGAGGGCGGGCGTTGATCCAATTAAAATCACTTCCCGATGAGTATCAGGAATTTTTACCGCTGTTGCGAGCGCGTTTCTCGCGTCGCCCCGCCATGACGGACATTGCCATGGACGTGGCGATGATGACGCCAACGATGATGAGCGACATGCCGCTTTCAATCTTCACCTGAAACCACTTTGGCTCGAGGCCGTGCGGATCAATGAGCATCTTCACGCCGATGAACACAAGCACCAGCGAAAGCCCGACTTTGAGGTAACGGAAATAATCAATCGCGCCCGCCAGCACGAAATAGAGCGAGCGCAGACCGAGGATGGCGAAAACATTCGAGGTGAAAACGATGAAAGGTTCGGTGGTGATCGCAAAGATCGCCGGGATGGAATCCAGCGCGAAGATGAGATCGGTGGTCTCCACCATCAACAACACGAGTGCCAGCGGCGTCAGCACGAGTTTGCCGTGTTCGCGCAGGCTGAATTGCTGCCCGTGAAATTCTGGCGTCACCCGGAAAAACTTTTTGGCGAGGCGAAGCACAGGATTTTTTTCAGGATGCACGCCCTCGTCGCTGACGAACATCATCTTGATGCCGGTGAACACGAGGAACGCGCCGAAGAGATAGAGCGTCCATGAGAACTGTTTGATGATGGCGGCTCCGGCACCGATCAATACCCCGCGCATGACGAGCGCGCCGAGGATGCCCCAGAACAGCACGCGATGCTGGAACTGCAACGGCACTCGGAAATAGGTGAAGATGAGCGCGATGACGAAGACGTTGTCCATCGAGAGCGACAACTCGATGATGTAGCCCGTGATGAACTCGACTGTGTCCGGCTTTTCCCAACCGGTGATGATCGCGGGCGCGATGAACAAACCGAACACGAACGACAACGTGACCCAAAGCGTCGTCCAGCCGATGGCTTCCTTGAATTTGACGACATGCGCGCTCTTGTGGAAAACGCCGAGGTCGAGCGCGAGGAAGACTAGGACGCACGCGAGAAACCCGGCGTAGTGCCAGGATGAGATTTCAATGACGGCAAGCATGGGTCGGGTTGGTTATCTAAATAGGGCGCAATTCAGTTTCTTGGCGACTCTCATTAACACCGGGCTTCAGCCCGGTGTCAGGCGGCGGCGAGCCACAACCGTTTCAACGGTTTGGCTGAGGCTTGGCCGATACATCACGACCCGGAAACGGTTGAAACCGTTAACGCTCACTAGGCACATGCACACCCGGATGAATCCGGGTGTTAATGAAAGAAACCTGCTGCTTCCAACAACTGAGAAGCGCCCGTTTTAATCACAATCTTTTTCTCAATCTTAATCCCACCGGGAGATTAAGATTAAGAACCAAAATCCGCGCGCGCTCAGGGTTTGGCGGGCGTCGCTGCTGACGTGCCACCCTCCACCGCCACCACACCTGAACCGATGTTCGGGCGTTGACCTTTGTGCCACCAGAGAACGATCGCGCTCGCGATGTAGATCGAGGAATACGTGCCGGTGATGATGCCGACGAGGAACGTGAACGCAAAGTCGTTCACCGGGCCGCCGCCGAAGATGTAGAGCGATCCCGTGGCGAGAAACACCGTGCCGGAGGTGATGATCGTGCGGCTCAGGGTCTGGTTGAGTGCCTGATTCACCAACTCGCGGAACGTGCCGCGCACGCCGAGCTTCAAGTCTTCACGGATGCGATCGAACACCACGATGGTGTCGTTGATCGAGAAGCCGATGATGGTGAGCAACGCCGCAACGGTGGTGCTGTTCATTTCACGGCCCGCAAGGAAATAGATTCCCATCGTCATCAGAAGATCGTGCAAGATGGCGATGACCGCTGCGATAGCGAACGAGAATTCGTAGCGGAACGCCACGTAGATCATGATGCCGAGCATCGCATAGAACGCCGCCGCCACTGCGGTCGTGCGGATTTCCTTGCCGATGACGGGGCCGACTTTGTTGACGTTCAGAACCTCGAACTTGGATTCCGGGAAGCTGGCGCGGAGTTTTTCCACGACGCGCTTGTCGGCATTGGTGCCCGCCAGTTCACTGGAGCGAACCGTGACGGTCAACGTGCGGACGCCAGTATCAATGGCTGCTTGATACGTGTGCAAAATCTCGCCGATGCCGATCTCCTTGAACGCGCCGGAGAGTTTGCCTTCGTCCACGAGTTTGGATTGATCGAAGCCGAGCGTGATCTCGTCGCCACTGGTGAATTCCACGCCGAACACATCGCCGCCGCGTTTGAATCCCCAGCCGAGGCCGATGATGATGATCAACCAGCTTGTAACGAACGCGGGCTTGGCCCACTTCATGAAATCAATGTTCGTGTTGCGGATGATGTGCAGCATGTTCAAACCTTTGATCATGTTCTTGGCGAGCAATCCGTCAAAGATCAACCGCGTGACCACGAGCGCGGTGAACAAGCTGGCGGAAACACCGATGGTCAATGCCACACCGAATCCTTTGACCGACGCCGTGCCCATGAGAATCAAGATCACCGAGGAGATCAATGTGGTGACATGCGAGTCGAAGATCGTTCCGAACGCGCGGTCGTAACCAGCGGCGATCGCGCCCTTGAGCGATTTGCCCTTGGCGAGTTCTTCGCGGATGCGTTCGTAGATCAGGACGTTGGCGTCCACCGCCATACCAACGGTCAACACGATGCCCGCGATGCCCGGCAGCGTGAACGTGACACCAAACGAACACATGACGCCGAGGAGAATGATGATGTTGGCGATGAGCGCGACGTTGGCGATCACCCCGGCCAGCATGTAATAGACGATCATGAACACCGCGACAGCGATCACGCCGTAGATGGACGCCTTGATGCCGCTCTCGATGGACGCTTTGCCGAGCTTGGGATCAATGTCGTTCTGGCTGATGATTTTTAACGGAGCCTTGAGCGGGTTTTCCAGGACACCGGCAAGTTCGCGCGCGCTGGCCTGATCGAAATTGCCGCTGATGCGACCGCTGCCGGTTTCAATCGGCTCGTTGATGTTGGGAGCGGAATAAAGTTCCCCGTCGAGAACGATGGCGAGACGGCGACCTTTATTTTCGCGTGTGACTTTGGCGAAACTTTCCGCGCCCTCGGCGTTGAGCAGGAAATCAATCTCGATCTCGCCCATGTTATAATTGGCTGCCGCGCTCTTGATGATGCTTCCCGTCAGGCCAGGTTCGCCCTTCTTCTTGACGACGACCTGCTCGATATTTTTTGTGCCGTTGGGATTGCGCTGTTCGCGCTTGAGCAATTCATATCCGAACGGAATCGCCGCACCAGCCTTGATGATGTCATCTGTGTTTTCGTGGGCGATGCGAAATTCGAGATACGCCGTCTTCTGGATGTTGACGACAGCGCGGGCACGGTCGTCTTCCGAAAGTCCGGGAAGCTGGATGAGGATGCGGTTCTCGCCCTGCGGTTGGATGACGGGTTCGGCCACGCCGAAACGATCCACGCGTTTGCGGATGACTTCGACGGCTTGATCAAGTGCGCCGGTGACTTCGTTAGTGTCGGACAGTTTGCTGAAATCCAGTTCCACCAAGAACGACGTGCCGCCTTGAAGATCGAGACCGAGCTTGATCTTGCCCGCAGTCTCACGCTGAAGCTGGTTCAAGATATAGGTCGTGGGGTTGACCTGACTCTTGGTGTCGTAGCCGAAATGCGGCGTGATGTTGTTCGTGCCGATGGCGTCCATCAAGTTGGCGAATTGTTTCTCCGGTTTCGCCTTGTCGAGGGCGCGCGCGGTGAAAACGATGTTTGAGATCGTGGTGTCGCCGGGCAGTGCGGGACGGGCTGTCTTCTCGAAATGCGTGATGAGATCGCCAGCCGTCGGGGGATAAGTTTGCGAGAGAGACCAGAGGACGACGAGGACGACGATGGTCAGACGCCAGAAGTTATTTCGGATCATGGGATGAAGTTGTGGGATTAGGAGTCGCTTTTCTGAGAACCGCGCTCGGTGATGTCAGCGACGGCGGAAAGTGTGAGTTCGAGTTTGGAATCAGCGGAGCGGACGGTGACGATCTTCTCCTTTTCCCGCACGGAAACAACCGTGCCGATGATGCCGCTGGTGGTCAGAACCTTGTCGCCAGATTTGATGGTGGAAAGTAGCTTGGCGTGCTGTTTGGCTTTTTTGTTCTGCGAATACATCATGAACACGACCATGAGGATGATCGGGATAAACATCACCATGGAAGTCCAACCCTGCGGCTGTTGTCCGGGGGCTTGCGCCAGTATTAAGTGCCAAGTATTTAAGTCCATATTTGATTAAACGAGCGCACACTCTAAGAAAATCGAAGCCATTGGCAAGCTGTTTGACTGGCGGATTTGGGTTGGCTGCAAACGAGGATGTGTTTTCACGCTCCGGAGTGTGGCCGTCCTCGGCCACAGCAATGCACGCCGAAGAGAGGGGGTTTCGTATTTGCCAGCCACATAAAAAATGAAAGTTGCTGCGCCCGGGGACGGGCGCACTCCGCTCTAACGCTTACTTCCCCTTCTCCGCTGGCAACGAAATCCTCACAACTCCCGCCTTGCCCTCGGACGGATTCACGATCTCCAGCTTGCCGTGATGCGTCTCGATGATCTTGCGCGTCACGGTGAGACCGAGGCCGAGGCCGACATTGCGCTGCGTGTAAAACGGCTCGAACGCGCGCTGCGTGGATTCCGGCGTGAAGCCCGCGCCGTTGTCCTGAACTTCGATGTGCAACGAAGGTGTGTTGCTGCCGTTCATCCCCACATCCGCGCGCACGGTGATTTTTGGATCGTTGGCATTCGCTTGAAGCGCGTTGATGAACACTTCCATGAGTGCGTGCTTCAAGGAAGATCGGTCGGCATTGACCATGATCGGTTTGCCAGTGTGCTCGTATTTAATCGTCGCGGTCTTGCCGGGATGATACTTGCGCGCTTCCTGATAAGACTCCTCCACGAGCGCGGCGAGCGGGATGGATTCGGTGGACGCCACGGAATCGCGCGCGAGGAATCGCATCTGATTGATAAGGCGGTTCACGCGCTTGACGCCTTCGGACAACGCCGTGTCCAGCGAGGCGCGGAATTCCGCATCGCGATATTTCTCGGCGAGCAACTGCTGATGCGTCGAGATGGGCACCATGGTGTTGCCGACTTCGTGCGCGAGACGATCCGCCATCGTCTTCACCATTCGCAGATTTGAAGCTTCCATTTCCAACCGCCGCAACTGCTCGCTCTGCGTCTGGTCATCCACGACGAGCAATGCCGACGCGGGCGACGCCGCATCCCCCTGATGAAACGGAACGATGGTGATGCTGTAAAGCGTGCCGGGCGAACCTTCCGGCTCAAACTTGAACGGCGCGATGGCCGCACCCGTGCGCAAGACTTGATGCACTTTCGCACCCAATGATTGCGGCAGATCAGCGAAGTCCAACTTATCTTTCGCGCGTGAGGTCTGGCCAAAATATTTCCGCGCCATCTTGTTCGCGTGAAGAATCTGGAGATCGCGGTCAACAACGACACACGCGCTGTTCAACTCGCGCAACACGCCGGTCATCATGTCGCTGTTCGCAGCAAGTTGATCGTGCAACCGGATGTTTCGGATCGCGAGCCCGACCTGTTCGAGCAGATGGAAAATGAGTTCGAGTTCCGCGTTGGTCAGTTGCTCGCCGGTGATACGGCTGTCAAATAACGCGATGCCCAACAGTGAATCGCGATCAAAGAACGGCACGGCGACTTGTGAGCCGAGCAATTCAAACTCGCGCTGCGACTCGGCGTCTGCACTCGCTTCAATGCTGTTGCTCCGAAGGATTCTGCCGAGTCGGAGTATTTGTTGACCGAGGCCACTGTCGAGCGAGAGATGGAAATGTTCCAGCAGCGCAGGCGAAATCCCGATGGCTCCCGCCGCATGCAATTGGCGCGACGCATCTCCATTCCCACCAATGTCAGGTCGCAGGAAAACCGCTGCGCGATTGATGCTCACGATCTCGCGAAGTTGGATCAAGAACTGGCGGATGAGCGCCTCGGCGTCCAGAGAGTGCGTAAGAATGGACGAAAAATTCCGCAGCACTGAATGCGGCTGGGCGATAGACGCAGGCGCAGCGGACGGAGTTTGCGTGATGAATTGCGTCTCGATGCGAGCGGGAGTTTGCGGCGCAGGCGCAGCCAGCAATCGTTCCAACAACGCATTCAACGCACGAGGGCGGACGGGTTTGGAAAGCACATGCGACACACCGCGCGAGAACGCTTCCTCCTCCCAGTCAGATTGTCTGCCGTCCGCGTAGATCATCAACGGCACACGCGGCAGCCGTCTGTGAATACGATCCACCGCCCACATCCCTTGAATGACATCCGTGTCCAAATCCAAGATCACAGCCTGCACGAGCAGTTGTGTGAGGATCGGATCGGATTCTTCCTGATTCGCGCGATGGATGATGCGATACAAATCAGGATCGAGTCCCGCGCGGATCACTTCCGCAGATTCAGGATGAGGCGAGATGACGAGAATGGTTTTCATCGCGCTCCAAGACACGGAAGGGGAAGGATTTTTTGAAAAGCAGACCTCGCGCGAAGCTCTCGGCAACTATCGGGAGAAGCAGCGGCCCGGCACACGACAGCCGTTCGACTTGTGCCCGGCAATTTACAACCTGCTCCTGAAAATGTCACCGCGCCTAGATAAGCCATAGCGTCCCTTACCGGTCAATGAATAGTTGTTCGCACATCCTTTTGCGGTGAAATCAATGCCTCGGATGGGCGCGCGACTCAAGTGGATGATACCCGCGAGACCCTACCGGGGAGAATACGGGATGGCTGGTTGAAATTGTTATTCGCCGTCGTCGTCCTCGCATTCCCCAAAAATCGAGGACGAGGACGAGAACGAAAGCGGGAAATCAAACCGTCGGCTTCACTCCGCCCCAAACCTGCTCTGCCAATCGGGATTTTTGCAGGATGCCCTGATTGAGTTCCGCAATCGTACTCGCTGGCTTCAGCGGCAGATGCAAAGTGAACGTCGTTCCCTTTCCCTGCTCGCTTGTGGCCTCAATGCGCCCGCCGTGATGATGCACGATGAAGAAACAAGCCATGAGATGAATGCCGAACTCGCTCGGTGTATCGGCGCGAACCATGAACGGATCAAACAGACAACGCAGCGTCTCCGGGGAAAGCCCCGGGCCGTTGTCGGAAATCTGAACGCGATACTCCGGCTTATCGGCTTCCCCGACCTGTTCGGCAGTCACCACCACTTTGCTTCCCACCGGCAGACTGCTGATTTCTTCACGCAGCAATAATTCAAACAGCCGGTCGAACTTCGGCTTCTCCGCCGTGATCGCCGGGAGCGACTCCGCGATGTTGTTCTCCACGGTGATGTTCTTCGCAGCCAGACCCGCCTTCAACGACTCAGCAGTTTGCGCCACGAGTGAGTGAAGATTGAACTGAAGCGTGTCGCGCGCCGCTGGTTTTTCCGACGCAGCCCAAAGGTCTTTGAGCAGATTATTGATCTTGTCCACCTGACCGAGAACGCTCTTGTGATAATCCACCCAGAACTCCGTGTTGCTGACCTTGTCCGGGTGCGCCTTCTCCTCCTGCATCATCGAAGGCGCGAGGTCGAGGAACGTCTTCACCGTCACAAGCGAATTGCGGATGTGATGGCTCAACCCGGCGGTCAACATGCCGAGGCTGACGAGACGGTCGGCCACCATGAGATTACGGAGCGCTTCGAGTTTTTCCTTCGCGAGCTGTTGGTTCTCGCGCTGGATGAGGAAATACTCCATCGCACGCTTGAGTTGCGTCTCTAGATGCGTCGGATCCCACGGCTTGTTGACGTAATGAAAAATCCCGCCCGTGTTCACCGCCGTCACCGCGTCCTCGAACTCCGCATACGCCGTCACCAAAAATCGCAGCGTGCCGGGCGTGATGGCTCTGGCGCGTTCGAGCAACCACGTCCCCTTCTCGCCCGGCATCCGTTGATCCGTCATCAGAATGGCGATCTCGTCTTTCTTTTCTTCGAGCAACTTCACGCCTTCCTGCGCATTGATCGCAGTGAAGATGCGGAAGTCATCGCCGAACGCACGGGAGAAAGCCTTCAGCGACTGCGCCTCGTCGTCCACGTAAAGGATGGCGAACTTGCGATAATCATATTGCGCTTCCGGCGTGCTCATAGATTTGCCTTTGGTTCTTTGGGGAACTCCAGTTTGAACTCACAAAGTTTTCCCAATTCCGTGCGGACGGTGATGCGACCCTTCGCTTCCTGCATGATGCGATAACAGATGCTCAAGCCCAGCCCCATTCCCTCGCCCACATCTTTGGTCGTGTAGAACGGATCAAAAATTTTATCCATGTGTTCGCTCGTGATGCCGGGTCCGTTGTCGCGTACGAGCAACGCCACCTTGTCGCCCGAGTCCACGCTCTCGATCCAGATGGTCGGGCGTTCGCCATTGTTGAACGGCTTGGACTTGAGCGCGTCCAGGGAGTTCTGGAACAGATTCACGAAGACGTGGATCAGCTTGTTTTTGTTGGCGTGAACGACCTGTCCTTCCGCCAGCTTCTGTTCGATGACCACCTTGTCCTTCATCTCGTTGCTCAGGAAACGCAGCGCAGAGGTCACGACTTCGCTCACATCCACTTGATCGAGATTGTCCGTGTTCGGATGCGTGAACATGCGAAGATCGGAAACAATGTTCTTCACGCGCGACACGCCTTCCTCCACGTCTTTGAGGATGTCGTTGTATTCCTCCTGTTGTTCCGGAGCGACATGCCGCGCCTTCTTCCGCAACGTGAACAATCCCGTGGTGGCGAAGTTCAGCGGATTGTTGATCTCATGGATGATGCCCGCGCTCATGCGACCGAGCGACGCCATCTTCTCAGATTGAACCAATTGCGATTCCGCCTCGGTCAATTTCTGGATCGTGTCCGCCAACTCCTTGTTCTGGCTGTCGAGCTGGACATTGTTTTCTTCAACCTTCTGACGGCTCTCGGCCAACTCGTGTCTCAATGTGAATTCCCGGAAACGCAGCCGGTTGTAGAAAAGATTCCCCGCCATCACGATGATCGAAGTCAACGTGATGAAATAAAGATTGTTCGAGAACATCCGCCACTCGAACGGTTGCTTGTTAAGCAGACAAGCCCCGACGTACAGAGTCAGGATGAACAGCACCGCGCGAAAACTTTCCTTCAACGTCGCCTGGATGACCGTGCTGACCGCAAGGATCACAAGACACAAGCCCGCGTAATAGGGCGACAACGCGCCTTCCGTCGCACCGATCATCCATGAGATCGCCACAGACGGAATCACCCACCAACCCGCGCAAAGCAGATTCGTTTCGGTCCGGGAAAGTTTCTTCGCAAACAATCGCCACAGCACGAGGCCAGCGAGCAGCGACGAGATCAACCTCACGACGAGGAATTGCGAGACGGAGTCTGGATAAACTTTGCAATCCAACGCGATCCCCGCCGGCATCAACGCGATCACCAGCGCACAAGCCACCTTCGAGTTACGAACGCGCACGGAGTCCGTGTACTGCTCGTATTCGAGTTGGATGGATTGTTTCGTGGCGTCGCTCATGCCAAAGGTTTCCTCACTTCGAGAAAGAGATTCACACCGGTGTAATCCGCGCAGACCGTCGCTTCATCCGCGCCCGCGCGCTCGGGCTTCAACGCCTTCATGTCCGCTGCATCGCGATAAATCAGATGCCAGTCCAGAACGTCACCAAGCCAGTGCCGGATCGGATTCGCGCGATCAACATTCGTGACCAGCAACAAACCTCCCGGCGCAAGCATGTCGTAAAACACAGCCATCAACCGCGCGCAAACCGAGTCCGTCAGATAATCAAACAGCCCGGCGCAATAAACCATGTCATACGCGCCCCCCGCGCCGTTCGCCGCACCGACATCGCGACCTTTCAAAACCTGCGCCACAGACTTCTTATAAAAATTCAAACCCGTGGCGCGGTTGTGGCGACTGCGAACACCTTCAAGCACAGAACGTCCGTGAGTCACCGTCTCCTCGTTGAAATCCAGCAGCGTGAAATTCGCGTGATCGCTCACCGCATGATCCGCCATGAAATCCTGAATCTCCTTCGCCGGGCCGCAACCGAGATTGAAGAAGCGCGCCGACCTGCCCGCCACCTTGCACCGCGCCGTTTCCTCCAATAACCGCTGCGTGAGATGTTGAACGCGATTCCGATGCGCCTCCGCCGGCGGTTGCTTGATGAACCAGCGATTCAACAATCGCGCGTAAAGCGAACTGCCCTCGTGCGGATCCCGCAGAATCATGTTCACCACTTCGTAATCACCCGCGTAACCGAGCGGCTTGTGAACCGTCCGGTCTGCGAACGGCGAACACAAGATCAGCGGATGAATCTGCCGCCGCACGTAAGCCGCGTGCATCGGCTCAAGTGCTTCGCCGCAGCGACTGGCCGTGCGTTCGAGTTGATCGAACAACTCGTCGAGGAATGGGAACACAGATCTCCCAAGCTGTTCGGCGATCTGTTTCTCCACGCTGAGTTTGTCCGTGGGATTAGACCGGCGCAGATCGAATTCAATCTGCTCAGTCCAGATGCGGAGTTGCGTGAGGAAGGATTGAAGATCAGCGGTCACGAGTTTCATCTCAGGGCGCACCTGATAAAATTTCCGCCAACTCTCGACGAACCCCGCGAACCGCGCGTTGACATCGCCACCGAACGACGCATCCGCGCCAGCACCGGGTGCTTGCCAGCCGCTGTCGTCGAGCGTGAGTTCGCACAGGACAGCAGTGCCCGTGTTGACCTGACTGCGGACGACTGCTTTGCCCGCGTAGATGAGTTCATCGCGCAGCTTGATCTGAAACGGCGAGAGCACTTCCGACGTTCGCAACACGACCGAAAGATCGT
>JANNAO010000469.1:0-2532 GCA_031384405.1 Verrucomicrobiota bacterium
ATCTCCGCAGGAGTTCAATGACTCAAGCGCGGCTAGGATATGCCGGACTCCCGCTCCTCAAGCTTTCTCAAGGTGTCATCGTTAACTGATGACCTACCCAACATACAAGCGCGGCTGTGTCGTCCTCGACCAGCCGCAGCAAGGTGGATAACAACGAAGACTTCAGAAAAACCAAAGTCCCAGCGTTATCACATTGCTGCGGCTGGTCTTCGACACAGCCGCGCTCCGAGGCAGTGCCATGCGCCCAGCGTTGGGTGTGTGCGACTTGAAGGCAGCGCCTGCCATCCATCACGCACGGGTCGCGGCAAGCAGATGCCCCAGCCAGACAGCCAGCAGGCAAAGCGCGATAGAAGCGAGAATGTTCAGCAACGCGCGGGCGATGTCGCCTTTCTGAATCAACTCCAGCGTCTGAAAGCTGAACGCGGAAAACGTCGTGAAGCCGCCGCAGATTCCCACCATGAGAAATTTCCGGGCGTTGTCACCTGCCAGCCAACCACTGTTGCAACCGGCGACCCACCCGATGAGCAGTGATCCGCTCACGTTGATGAACAGCGTCCCCCACGGGAACGCATTGCCCCAACGCGCCACGACAAGAGTTGAAACCCAATGCCGCCCGACGCTGCCGAGCGCGCCGCCGAGCGCGATCCAAAGATAAGTCGTGAATGTCTGCATGACTGATTGGGTGGCACTTTATTCCGCACGCGCCTCTAACTCATCTAACTCAATGTGCCTTCCAGATATTTCAACGGTGAATCCCAAAGGGATTCTATCATTTAGCCCAGGGTTGCGAGGAACGAGCTACCCTGGGTCAGCTATCAGAAAAACATTCCCAACCCCACGGGGTTGCAGCACGGTCTGTCTGAACGGATTCAACCCCTTCAGGGTTGTGACGAAAAAATAACCACCTAGCGTAGCTCGTTCCTCGCAACCGCTGGGCTGCATGATTCAATCCCGTTGGGATTGAGGGATTGCCGGGCTGGTTTCTCTGAAGGCCGCGTCGTAGTCATCTTCTTCGATTGTGCTTTTCATCACGAATGGCCGCAGCAAACACTGCAAACATGCTGACACCCAGCAGCCACTTTTGCCAAGTGGCAATCGGCTTTAGCTGCAACCCTAGGGAAAGCAACAATATTCCCCAGCACAATAAATGTAGGACGACAGCTAGAGAGGCAAACCAAGACATCGGCCCTCCGCCACCACGCCTACCCCACCGTGCAGTCCTGCGTACCGCGCGAATCAGCGTCAAACCTGCGAGAAGTGCAAAAAAACCAGCGATGATAAAACACCCTGTCGGCCCTAATGAATCTCCATGTCCTCCAAATGCAAGCATGATGCTCATAGTGGCCTAACATTCCTCTCAAACCTTCGCCGAGCCTTCTTTCACCACGTTGATGAAATGCCGCATCGCAGGCGTGAGAACTTTCCCCTTCTTGTAGATCGCGGCGAGCGGACGATACAACTCCGCGTCTTCGATGGTGATGGCCACGAGCGTCTGCTTGGAGATTTCCTGGCCGATGGTGCCGAGCGGCACGATGGAGATGCCTGCGTCAATTTCCACCGCGCGCTTCACCGTTTCGATGTTGTCGAACTCCATCACCGTCTTCACTTCGATGTTTTGTTCCTTGAGCACCTTGTCAATCGCCTTGCGCGTCGGGATGTCCGGCTCGAACGCAATGAACTTCAGATCGGCAATCGCCTTGAGCTTGATGGATTTTTGTTTCGCGAGCGGATGTTGCGGATGACAGATCACCACCAGCGGGTCTTTTCGCAGGGAAATGATTTCCAACTTCGGGTCCTTCACCGGATACGCCACGAGTCCGAGATCCACCACGTTGCTGTTCACGTCGTCATAGACCTGATTCGCGCGACGATACTCCACATGCACGTGGACGGTGGGATGTTCTTTGAGAAAGCGTTTGATGTAAGGCGGCAGATCATGCAGGCCGATGCTGTAGATCGTCGAAACGCGGATCATGCCGGAGATGATGTTCTTGATCTCCTGCAATTTGTTTTGCAGTTCGGAATAAGTCTGGGTGATCTGTTTGCTGAAGTCGTAAAGCACCTGGCCTTCGCGTGTAAGCCGGAATTTTTTCTTACTGCGCTCGATCAGGAGCGACTTGAACTGCCGTTCCAGCGAACCGATCTGCTGGCTGACGGCAGACTGGGTGACGCTGTTTATCTGGGCTGCTTTGGTGAAACTTTCCGTTTCGGCGAGATCGCAAAAGACTTTTAAGCTTTCAATTTGCATAAGGCAATTCAATGCGAAAGGCCCAGCAGAGTCAATTGATGTTATCACGACAACAGAGTGAAATACGGGTAAGAAGTTTGAATCGCTAATCTGCACTGATCGTCGCTCATCCGCTGGAATTTACACAGCACGCGCCTTATAACGATTGCCAAAAATCGTTTCCGCAAGCCGAACCCACCCCTAGCCCCTCCCAGGAGGGGAGCAACGCAGGACGCGCGCGCATAATCCTTAATCCGGCAGTTGGAACGCTTGCCAAGAGGGGCAAGTGATTGGTGGAATGGGCT
>JANNAO010000482.1:0-3850 GCA_031384405.1 Verrucomicrobiota bacterium
CGTTATGTGTTGTTCGCGACTCAGGCCGGGAATCTCGTCACCAATGACGTCAACAACGCCCTCAATATCTTCGTTCGCGATCTTGTTTCAGGAACGACAGTCGGCGTGAACTATGATCTGAACGGCGACCTGAGCAATGTCTTTAGCGACGCGCGCGGCATCAGCGACGACGGACGCTATGTGGTGTTCCTATCGGATGATGACGGCCTTGTTTCAGGCGACATGAACGGAACACAGGACGCATTCGTGCGCGACCTGCAACTCGGCCAGACCACGCTGCTCTCGCGTGGATACTCCAGCGTGAACAGCGGCAACAACGCTTCCTACGAACCCGTGTTGAGCGGAGGCGGTAGCACGACGGCGTTTACCAGTTCCGCGAGTGACATCACTCCGCACGACGTCAACAACAACCAGGACGTGTTCGCCCGCAGTCTGTCGAACACCTCCAACGTGCTCGCGTCAGTTTCAATCAGTGAGACCGCGAACGAATACAGCTTTCACCCGGTCATCAGCGCGGACGGCACGCGGCTCGTGTTCGCCAGCTACGCGAACAACCTCACCTCCAACACCGGCAGCGTTGTGACTGCGAACATCTACCTTCGCAACCTGACCAATGGCACGCTCACACTTGTCTCCATCAGCACCAACGGCGGCCTTGCAAGCGATTACTGCGAGTCTCCAAGCATCAGCCCAGATAACCGCTTCGTGTTGTTCTGGAGTCAGGCGGACAACCTCGTGCCCGGAGATGCGAACGGCAGCGGCGACTTCTTCCTTCGCGATCTGCTCTCCAACACCACCATGCTCGTCGGCCCGAACGCCACTAACGGCAACGCCGCCAGCACCGGCACCTACGACGGCAAGATGACTCCGGACGCACAGTTCATCGTCTTTGAAAGCACCGCGAACGACATCGCTGGAAATCATCCGTCCTTCTTTGACAACGACATCTTTATCCGCAACCGCACGAACGCTACTGCTGAACTGGTCACCGTCAACGCCGCAGGCACAGCGGCGGGCAACAGCGATTCCTATGACCCCGCCGTGTCGGATGATGGTCGTTACGTCGCGTTCGAGACGTTCGCCACCGACATGTTGTTCATCGCCGACGGCAACAGCGAGTTCGACGTCGTCGTCCGCGACCGGCTCGGCGGCAGCAACATTCTCGTCAGCATCAACTCCGCCGCCACAGGCCCGGGCAACGGCGGCTCGCATGATCCCATCATCTCCGCCAACGGACGGTTCGTCGTGTTCCAGAGCGACGCCACCGACCTCGTCACCGGCGACACCAACAATCAAACCGACATCTTCATTCGCGATCTTGTGATGAACACCACCGCGCTCGTGAGTGTGAAGAGTTCCGGCGCGGGCAGCGGCAACGGCACAGCCTATTCCCACTCGATGACGCCGGATGGACGTTACGTCATCTTCGAGAGCGCGGCAGATGATCTCGTGGCGAATGATTCCAACGGCAGCACCGATGTGTTCGTCCGCGACACGGTTGCGGGCACGACCACGTTGATCAGCGCCAACTGCAACGGCACAGGTTCGGGCAACAACCATTCTTATTTCTGGGATTACGACCAACAGAACATCACGCCGGACGGACGCTATGTGACGTTCATCACGGATGCCACTGACCTCGCAGGCGGCGATTATCCAGGCACAGACAACATCATGCGCCGCGACCTGCTCACCGGCACCATCGTCATGGTCACGCAGAACCGCTTCTACACCGGCAGCGGCGTTTATGGTTCGTGGCAACCGACCATCAGCACCAACGGCAGCGTGATTGGTTTCACAAGCGGCGCAAGCGATCTCGTAGAGAACGATCTGAATGGCACGGACGACGCGTTCGCATGGACTGTCGCCTCGCTCGTCCCGCAACCCGATCTCGTGATGGATAAGACGGCCAGCACTGGCGCGGCAGTTCAATTCGCCAACCTCACCTATACGCTTGCCGTGACAAACTTCGGCAGCGCATCGGCCACCAGTGTCAGCGTTGCGGATGTTTTGCCCGTTGGAATGACCTTTGTCTCCGCGATCACGTCGCAAGGCACGGTCACCAATTCCGGCGGCAGCATCACCGCCAGCATCGGCACGCTTGCCATCGGCAACGGCGCAGCGGTCAGCATCACCGTCACCGCCAGCGGCTCTGGCAGCATCACGAACACCGCGTCCGCATCGTCCAGCGTTGCCGACGCCTCGCCCGCGAACAACACGGACTCCGTCGTCGTCACCGTCACGTCTCTCTCGCCGCCGGTGCTTTCAATCCAACCGACGAACAGCACGCAACTGCTCATCGCTTGGCCTGCGACGACGCCATCGGGATTTGTTCTGGAGACAACGACCAATCTCGTTCCAGTGATCGTCTGGACGAGTGTGACGAACTCCGTCTCGATCAGCGGCACGAACAAGTTTGTGGTTCTCGATGTGAACGCAAACGAACCGGAGCGGTATTATCGGTTGAAGCAGTAATTTATCCGCACCAAGCCCGACGCGTCCCCGGTAAACTGCTGGTTGCAACCCCGTGTTCTTGGCGGATTGTGGACGCATCCGATACCGGAACGGAACGCACCGCATCATGAAACTGAAATCCTATTTACCAGCCGCCGCATTGTTGCTCACGCAATCCATCGCCGCTTCCCGCGCCAATGTTGTCTTCAATCTCATCCCGGAGGCGGGCACGCCGCAGTTCGCGATGGATGGATTTGCCGCTGCGGCGAATCGCTGGTCGTCGGTGCTCGCGGACAACATCACGGTGAATGTGCAGGTGGGTTTCGTGCCGCTCGGCCAGTTCGTCATCGGTCAGGCGGGCAGTGATTTCCGGGAATACAGTTATGCGGTCACACGAACCGCTCTTACGACTCACGGGGTGTCTGCGGCAGACGGATCATCCGTCGGCGCGCTTCAAACCGGCGCGAGTTACAATCGTCTCATCAATCGCACCAGCGACAATCCCAACGGCGCGAACAGTGCCGTGCCGTATCTGACGACGATGGATCGCGTGGGCATGACCACGGCGAATGCGAAGGCTCTCGGACTGCTCGCCCCCAGCGCGTCCATGGATGCGATCATCCGGTTCAACTCCACGTTCGGATTTGATTTCGATCCAGGCGATGGCATCACGGGCGGGCAATTTGATTTTCTCGGCGCGGCAACTCACGAGTTGGGGCACGCGCTGGGGTTTGTGAGTGGCGTGGATGATATTGATCAACTCGGCGGTGTGTATCCTGATGGTGCGTTCAGTTCCAATCTGATTGATCTCTTTCGCTTCTCGAACTTGAGCCTCGCGTCGGGAGCGGGCGTCACAGACTTGAGCGCGGACAACCGCAACAAGTTTTTCTCCGTGGACGGTGGTTTGACGCAAGGGCCGCTGTTCTCGAACGGATTCAGTCACGGCGACGGACGACAGTCGAGTCATTGGAAAGATTTCATGGGGCTGGGCATCATGGACCCCACGGCATTTCCGGGCGAATTGATGGTGATGACTGACAATGATCTTCTAGCGTTCGATGTGTTGGGCTACACGCTAGTGCCAGAACCGACCACGAGCGCGTTGCTCGCCATCAGCACGGTGATTCTTTTTGTTCGCCGCTCCGTGCGACGTCGCACAGTGCAGATTGAATAAGTCTGCGCGGATCGGGACGTTGCTAGAATTCATTCCACCACCGGATATTCGTCAACTGCCTTTAATCACACCCCGTTTCCCCGGGTGCGATTAAAGACGGGTGAGGCCGTCCGGCGGAGCGCGAGCGGTCCCTCGCTCGCAGCGCGTGGACAGCGAAAAGCGTATGAAAGGATTTCAAGCGTGTTGCAGTGGCGGCGCGCTGCGGACGGGGACCGTCCGCGC
>JANNAO010000495.1:0-4362 GCA_031384405.1 Verrucomicrobiota bacterium
GCGTTCGATCTGCAATGATTTCAATTTGTCTGCGTTCATGAAATTTACTTTGGGTGTTTCGTAGTTAATCCAAAACTGTTCCGGTCAAATTGACTTCAACGCCGAGATCACCGGCAACCACGCCGCACGAATCGCCGGGAACAATGTTCCGATCAATCCCACGATGACTGCGAACACGAGCCCCTGCACAACAAGCTTCGGCGTCACGCGAAATTCAAACACGATCTCGCTGAACGTCTCCATGCCCATCGTCGCCGTCGTGTAGCCGTTCCAATAAAAAGCAATCGCACAACCCAGCACCCCGCCCACCAGCGCGAGCAGTCCGCCTTCCAGCAACAACGCCGCGACGACCGCGCGTCGGCGAAATCCCAACACGCGCAACGTCCCTATCTCGCGCGTGCGCGCTCCGACCGCCGCATACATCGTGTTCATCGCGGCGAACACAGCACCGACGGACATCATCACCGCCAGAAATCCACCAAGCCATTTGATCGGCGCAGCAGTCATCGTTTGCTTGCGATAATACTCCACTTCCTTTTCAGCCTTGAGCTTGAAACGCCGGTCCGCCTCAATGCTTGCGATCAATTTTTCTCCGGCAGCTTCATCAGTCGGGCGGATGAGAAAACTGGAATACATGTCACGCTCAAAAGTAGAACGGCACTCATCCGCGTCCAGCCAACATTCGGAATCGAACGCGCTGCCGCCGCCATCCAGCCAGCCGACAACGGTGAACGTCGCGCTACCGGTCTTGAACGATTGTCCGATGTCGAAGTTCGCAAATCGTTTGGCCAGCTTGGCCGAAACCACAATCTCGCGTTTGCCCGCCTCGAACCAACGTCCCGCAGAAATTTTTACCTGCGGGCGCAGTTCCATTCCTCGCGCCGTCACACCTCGCAGCAACACGTTGGCTTCGCCGCTGCCGTCGCGACGTGGAAGACTCGCCAGCACCAACACGTCAGCGGAGATGATCGGCTCGCCACTTTCATTGCGCGCGATCTCCTCGAAGTAACGGATCTCCGTGAGTGTTTGTCGAGAGATGAGACTGGCGGATTCTGCGGTCGAGCCTTTGCGCACAACCATGATATTGCGTGGGTCGCCGGTATTGCTGCTGCTTTTCTCAATACCTGCCGCGAGTGATTGCAACAACACGAAAACAAAAACCACAAGCGCGATGCCAAGCACTGTGGCGATGGTCGAACGCCAGCGGACGAGCGCGTTGCGAAAGCTGTAATTGAGCGGGAGCGCCATATCAGTCGAGAGTTTTGAGTCCCTGCACCACGCTGGTGCGAGCGACGTTGATCATCGGCAACAGCGCCGAAAGTAATCCGAGCAAAGCCGCCACCGCGAACGCCAACCCCAACATCTGCGGCGTGACTTCAAACATGAGAAACATTCCGTTGGTCATCTTCTGGATATTGATGTTGTTAAATATCGCCCACGCCCCGCCTGCTCCGATGATCGCGCCGAACATCGCCAGGCCAAAGCTCTCGGCAAGAATCAACACGAATAATTCGCGTCGCTTGAAGCCGATGGCTTTGAGGATGGCCAGTTCGCGAAAGCGTTCACGGATCGCCATGCTCATTGTGCTGACCGTGACGAGAATCAATGCGAACACCACCACGACGCTGATGCCGCCGATGAGCGTCTTTATGTTCGCCCACATGGACACAAAGCCCAGCACGAAGGCTCGCTCGGACTCTGCGCGAACCTCCGCGCTCGTGTTCGCAAATGCTTTGTTGATGCGGTCTGTGACGAGCGGAGCTTCAGCGATGGAAGCAGCAAGCAGCCACCAAGTGCCCACCGTGCCGGGATTTCCCACCGCCTCATCGATATATTTCTGGTGGAACATAAGATTGCGATCATCCGCCGTGCCGTAATAGATACCAGCGATTTTCAACTCTAGATCGCATGGATAAATCTGCCCGGTGAATTGCATCCGATCGCCGACTTTCAATCCGTAACGGTCAGCGGTCATCTTGCCGAGGATGCACGATGTGCGGTCGGCGATCCATGCGTCGAGTTGTTCCTTGGTCACGCCCTTCGCATCGCTGATCAACGGCAGCGAACGCTGCGGATCAATGGCGAATTGCGCGAAGCTTGTGAACTTCTCGTCGCCTTTGTAGAGGCCACCGAAGAATGAGAACGGCGTGACTGCAACAATGCCGGGGATACGATCAAGCGTCTGCAACTGCCGCGCGGGCAACGGTTGTGCGAGGGAAACTTTATTGCGCACGATGATTCGCAGACTCGAACCCTCGTCGTTGATGGGATTGGTCAACTCACGCAGCGCGACTTGCAACGTGACGAGCAGGAACAGACTCATCGCCACGCTCAACACGGACAAGAGTGCGCGACGCTTGTTGCGTAAGGCGTTTTTTAGGATGAACGATGGTAAATTCATCTCACTTCGAGAGTTCGCCTTTCTCTAAATGAATCTGTCGCGAGCCGAACGCAGCTGCCTTTGGGTCATGCGTCACCATGATGACAGTCTTCCCAGCATCGCGACTCAACGTGCGTAACACTCCGAGAACTTCCTGCGCACTATGCGAATCGAGATTGCCTGTCGGCTCATCTGCCACGACCAACGCCGGATCAGTCACGAGTGCGCGAGCGATGGCAACACGTTGCTCCTGTCCGCCAGAAAGTTGCTTGGGCAAATGTTTTGCGCGATCAGCAAGCCCGACAATCTCAAGCGCAGTCTCAACCTGCTTCCGCCGCTCGGCACGATTCATACGAGTGAGCAGCAACGGCAGCTCGACATTCTCATAAGCCGTCAGCACCGGGATGAGATTGAACGTCTGGAAAACAAAGCCGACATTCTGATTCCGCCAATCTGCGAGTTGAGATTCATTCAGCTTGGCGACATCAATATCCTGCACGCGGCATTCGCCCTTCGTGGGGCGGTCAATGCCCGCGATGATGTGAAGCAATGTAGATTTTCCCGAACCGCTCGGCCCCATCAGCGAGAGAAACTCTCCCGCCGCGATGTCGAGAGAGATGTTGTCCAACGCGGTCACGTTGATGTCGCCTTGTTGGTATATCTTCGACAGGTTGCGGATGGTGACGATGTTGGCGCTCATAACTCGGTCATGGTTTAGGTGAAGAACGCCCGAAATGCAAACCGTGGGTGAATTGGACAATTCTCTAATTGTAGGGCACGACGTAAGGAGTGCTTCGCCAGAACGACTCGTCACCTCGTCGCCTACAAACTCACTACGACACAGCCGCTCTCGGTGGTTTTCCGTCCTTCGTCTTCCAGCGGTTATGCACCCAGAACCAGTTCGCGGGATCGCGGCGCACACCGGCTTCGAGATTCGCATTGATGTCGCGCATGATGTCTTCCACGGCGCGGCGCTTGCCGTTTTCTTCCATGCGGATCGGCTCTCCGATTTCCAGAACCCATTTCGCCAAGCCCATGCGATAACAGATCGGGGTGAAGATGACGCATTTGTAGCGTTGCGCCAAAACCACCGGAGCGCGCGTCGTCCACGCGTGATAACCCATGAAGGGAAGTTCGATGCCGTTGCTACGATCCGCCTGATCAATCGCCAGTGTGAGCAACATGCCGCCTCGCGCCATCGCCGCTTTCAACTCATCCGCGCCAGTGCGCCGGTCAAAGAGCAGATTGCCCGACACGGTGCGCATCTCGAAGATGAGGCGATCCAGCTTCGGCGGGCTGAAGCCGCGATACGTGGCGAGGCAGCGATAACCCGGAATGAACGCCGACACGCGCGTGAACAACTCGAAGTTCCCGAAATGCCCGCCCGTGAACGCGCGATTTGTCAGGCGACCATCCGGCTCGGTTGCGGGAATCTTCTCTCCGCCTTTGACACTGAAAATGGTTTTGATCTCGGCATCACTCATCGCCGCGCTTTTGACTGAGCAGCAATAGACTTCGCCAAGCCGACGGAAGTTTTCTCTGGCGATGGCCTTGATCTCTGCGGCAGATTTCTCATTGGCAAAACAGCGCGTCAGATTCGCCAGCGCCACACGGCGATGCCGTCTATCCAGCCAGAACGCCACCGCGCCGCCGCAACACCCCAGCCGCGCGACCCAGCGAATGGGCAGCGCTTGAATCAACGCGATGGCAGTGCGCGCCACGAGATAGAGGATGTGTTCCATGAATGTGATGCCAAGTGCGAAGTTTGAAACTGCGAAGGTTCTTATGGGTTGAACCTAGTGTTTGGGGCGATCAACGTGCGATTAAGCATTGGCAAAAGGTGGCGGAAGGGGAGGGATTTGAACCCCCGGTAGCCTTGCGACTACGTCTGATTTCGAGTCAGGTGCCTTCAACCACTCAGCCACCCTTCCAGCCGGATCAGTTCTTGTTTTGGTAGCGCGTACGGGAATCGAACCCGTCTT
>JANNAO010000505.1:0-9694 GCA_031384405.1 Verrucomicrobiota bacterium
ACCGTCATCAACACCAATTCCACCGGTGCTGGCTCGTTGCAGCAGGCCCTCTTTGACGCGAACACCAACGCCGGTACGGACACGATCGCGTTCGCTATCGCTTCCGGCGGATTGACCATCAGCCCCACCAACGCGCTGCCCATCATCGTCGAGCCAGTGACGATTGACGGCAGATCGCAATCGGGCTTCGTCAGCGCGCCGATCATCGAACTCAACGGCGCGAGCGCGGGTGCGGCGGTGGACGGACTCAAGATCGCCACGAGCAACTGCGTCGTCAGCGCGCTCGTCATCAACCGCTTTCTCGGCGACCAGATCGAAATCACCAACGGCGTGAACAATACGATTGAAGGTTGCTATCTCGGTCTGAATCTCGCGGGCACCGTGGACGCCAGCACTGGACTCAACGGCGTTCTCATCACCAACGCAGCGAACAACACCATCGGCGGTCTCGGCGCGACGAATCGTAATTTCATTTCCGGCAACAACCAGTCCGGCGTCGCCATCGGCGGTGCAACTTCCGCGAGCAATTCCATTCTCGGAAACGTCATCGGCCTCAACGCCACCAACAACGCCATCGCCAATTCCGTGGACGGTATCCGGGTGAACGCGTCGTTCACGACCATCGGCGGCAGCACGACTGCGGCGCGCAACATCATCTCCGGCAACACTGGCGACGGCATCGAATCCGTCGCACCGTTCGGCACGAACTTGGTTGTTCGTGGGAACTGGATCGGTGTGGACACGAACGGCGTGCTGGATCGCGGCAACACGGTGAACGGCATTCTCGCGGCGGCGGGCGCGGCGATCATCGGCGGCAGCGGAGCAGGGGAGGGCAATTTGATTTCCGGCAACAACGATGACGGCATTGAATTGAACGGGGTGAGTTCCACGAATCATCTCGTGCTGGGCAACGTGATCGGTTCGACGTCCGCGTTCGCGGCGAATGTCATCAACAGCGGCAACGGCATTCTCATCACCACAAGTTCACGCAGCAACGTCATCGGCGGCATTCTAGCGGGCGAAGCGAACACGATCTATTTCAATACTGGTGACGGCATCGGCGTCGCGGCGGCGAACGCGAACACGAACAATGTGTTTCGCGGCAACCTCATCTTCGGCAGCGGCGCGAGCGGTATTGACCTCGGCGCGGCGGGCATCACCGCCAATGACAACGGCGATGCGGATGTGGGCGCGAATCAGTTGCAGAACTTCCCCGTGCTGACCTCGGTTTCGAACACTGCGACCGACGTTTATATCACCGGCACGTTGAACAGCCGTCCCTCGACGACCTACGCGATTGATTTCTTTTCATCCATCGAGGCGGATACGGCGTTGAATGGCGAGGGGCAGTTCTACATCGGCTCGACGAATCTCGCCACGGGCGCGGACAGCAACTTGGCGTTCACCGTCAGTTTCCCAATCGTGCTGCAAGGTCGTCATGTCAGCGCGACGGCAACTGATCCTTCGGGCAACACTTCGGAATTTTCCGCCGCCGCTGTGTCCGTGAGTTTTGCAGCAGGACAAACTTTCACCGTCGTCAACACGAACGATTCCGGCGCGGGTTCGTTGCGCGAGGCGATCAATCAAGCGAACCTCGCCGCGACGACCGGCAGCGATACGATCCAGTTCGCCATCACAAATCTTTCCACGACAATCTCGCCGTCGTCGGAATTGCCTGCACTCACCGATGCGGTGACGATTGATGGCTACACGCAGCCTAGCGCGGCGGTGAATACTTCGGCGACAATCTTCAACGGCACGGTGCTGGTGAGGATTGCAGGCGCGAGTGCGGGTTCTGGTGCGAACGGAATTACGATCACGACGAGCAATTGCATCGTGCGGGGATTGATGATCACAGGCTTCACCGGCACGGGCGCGGATGGCATCGAGATCAGCGGTGGTGGCAATAACCTCATCGAGGGTTGTCTCATCGGCATTGACGCGGCGGGCACGGATCAGGGCCACGCGGCGAATGGCGTTTTCATTTCAAGTTCGCCCAACAACATCATCGGCGGCACGACGCCCGCCGCGCGCAATGTAATTTCCGGCAACGCCAGCGACGGCGTTGAGATCACCGGAGGCACTGCGACCGGCAATCAAGTTCTCGGCAATCTTCTCGGCACGGGTTTGTCCGGTGTGACGGCAGTGGCGAACTCTGCCGACGGCGTTCTCGTCAACGGTTCGGGCGCGACGATCATCGGCGGTGCAGTCAGCGGCGCCGGCAATCTGATTTCCGGCAACGGCAACGACGGCGTTGAACTCACCGCGCTCGCGACGACGAATACAATCGTTCTCGGCAATCGCATCGGCACGGACGTGAGCGGCACGGTGTCTGTTCTCAACGGCGTTCACGGCGTGAACATCAACACCAGTTCGCGCAGCAACGTCATCGGCGGCGTGCTGGCGGGGCAGGCGAACACCATTGCGTTCAACGGACAGGACGGCGTCAACATCGCTGCGGTCACGGCGAACACGAACAACACGATTCGTGGCAACTCGATCTTTTCCAACGGCACGGCCACGGGCGAACTCGGCATTGACCTCGGCGCGGCGGGCGTGACGGCGAATGATTCCGGCGATCCAGACGTTGGAGCAAATCAGTTGCAAAACTTCCCCGCGCTGGCGTGGGTCACAAACACCGTGACGGAAACTGTCATCAGCGGTTCGCTCAACAGCAAACCTTCCACGACATACGCGATTGATTTCTACGCGAACACGGAGACGGACTTCGACGGTTTTGGCGAAGGCCGTTATCATCTTGGCTCGACGAATCTCGGCACCACTGCCGACAGCAATCTGACGTTCACGATCTCGCTTCCAGTCGCGTCGCTGCCCGGTCGCTACATCACCGTCACGGCCACTGATCCGTTCGGCAACACCTCGGAGTTCGGCGCACACGTCTCAGCGGTCAGCACCGTGCCCGGCACGACTTACACTGTGGTCAACACGAACGACAGCGGCGCAGGTTCGTTGCGTCAGGCCATTCTCAACGCCAATGCGAACATCTCCGCCGGTGACACGATTGATTTCGCCATCACCAATCTCGCGACGACGATCTCGCCGTCGTCTGCGCTGCCGAGCATCACCGATCCGGTGACGATTGACGGCTACACGCAATCCGGCGCGGTGGTGAACACTTCGGCGACGATCTTCAACGGCACGGTGTTGGTGCGGATCGCGGGTGCGAGCGCGGGTTCGGGCGCGAACGGATTGACGATCGCCATCGGCAACAACACGGTGCGCGGGTTGATGATCACGGGCTTTACGGGCTCGACAGGTGACGGCATCGAGATCACCGGCGCGGGTGGAAACGTGATTGAAGGTTGTTTGCTCGGCGTTGACGCGGCGAGCACGGATCAGGGCAACGCGGGCAACGGCGTTTTGATTTCAGGTTCGGCGAACAACATCGTCGGCGGCACGACACCCGCCGCGCGCAACGTGATTTCCGGCAATCAAAGCGACGGTATCGAGATCAGCGGAGTGGGTGCGATGGGCAATCAGGTTCTCGGCAATCTCCTCGGCACGGGACTCACCGGCGCGACGGCGGTGGTGAACACCGGCGATGGCGTGTTGGTGACGGGCGCGGGCGCGAACGTCATTGGTGGTTCTGCGGCGGGCGCGGGCAATTTGATTTCCGGGAACAACAACGACGGCATCGAACTCACCGGCCTCGCGACGACGAACACAATCGTTCTCGGCAATCGCATCGGCACGGATGTGAGCGGTGTTGTGTCCGTGCTCAACGGCGTTCACGGCATCAACATCAACACCAGTTCGCGCAGCAACGTCATCGGCGGCGTGATTGTGGGTGAAGCGAACACGATTGCGTTCAACGGTCAGGACGGCGTCAACATCGCGGCGGCCACGGCGAACACGAACAACACGATTCGCGGCAACTCGATCTTCTCCAACGGCACGGTCAGCGGCGAACTCGGCATTGATCTCGGCGCAGCGAACGTGACGGCGAATGATCTGGGTGACCCTGACACTGGCGCGAATCAGTTGCAGAATTTCCCCGTGCTGGCTTGGGTGACGAACACAGCGACGGAGACGACCTTCTCCGGCTCGCTCAACAGCCGCCCCTCGACGACCTACGCGATTGATTTCTATGCGAACACGACTTCGGACACCGACGGCGTGGGCGAGGGGCAATATTATTTAGGCACGACGAATCTTACAACCGGCGCGGACAGCAATCTTGTGTTCACCATCAGTCTTCCCGTCGCGCCGTTGCCCGCGCGGTACATTTCGGCCACAGCGACCGATCCATTCGGCAATACGTCCGAGTTCGGCACGAACGTCTTCGCGCAAAGCACTGCGCCCGGCGCGACCTTCACTGTCATCAATACCAACGACAGCGGCGCGGGTTCGTTGCGTCAGGCAATCCTCAACGCCAACGCCAACGTCTCTGCGGGCGACACCATCGCGTTCGCCATCACGAATCTTTCGCTGACCATTTCGCCCTCGTCCGCGTTGCCGACGATCATTGATCCGGTGACGATTGATGGCAGCACGCAGCCGGGTTTTGTTTCCGCGCCCATCGTGGAACTCAACGGCATCAGCGCAGGCGCGTCCGTGGATGGACTCAGCCTCGCCACGAGCAACAGCGTCATCCGTTCGCTCGCGATCAATCGTTTCCGTGGCGATGGCATCGAGATCAGCGGCGGTCGCGCGAACACGATTGAAGGTTGCTACATCGGCCTCGGAGCGGAGGGATTGTTGCGTCGCGGCAATGGGGTGTACGGCGTCAACATCGTGAACTCACCACTGAACGTGATCGGAGGGCTGTCCGTCTCCAACCGAAATTACATCTGTGGCAATACAAACGCGGGCGTGTTCATCACTGGCACGACGGCGGTGTCGAATCGTTTTTTCGGGAACATCATCGGACTCAATTCCACGAACGGCATCGTATTAAATGGGGGTGGCGGCATGTTCTCGTCTTCGCCGTTCACGATTGTCGGTGGCAGCACTCCGGGTGCGCGCAATGTCATTTCCGGCAACACCGCTTGGGGTATCAATCTGGCGCATCCGGCCACGAACTGCGTCATTCAAGGCAACTACATCGGCACAGACACGACCGGCACGCTTGATCTCGGCAGTTCGGGATACGGCGTCACCAGTGGTGCGGGCGGCACGATTGTCGGCGGCTCAGGGGCGAACGAGGGCAATCTCATTTCTGGCAATTTCCAGGCGGCGATTGAATTCAACGGTATCAGTTCCACGAACAACGTGGTCAAAGGAAACATTCTCGGTGCGGACATCACGGGCACTTTGCCGTTGGCGAACAACAGCGGTGTGAGCATCACCGGCAATTCCCGCAGCAACATCGTCGGCGGCGTGCTGGCAGGCGAGGCGAACCTTATTGCTTTCAATGCCAACGAAGGCATCAGCGTGGCTGCCGCCGTTTCCAACACGAACAACACATTTCGTGGTAACAGCATCTTCTCGAACGGCTCGTCGTTGTTAGCACTGGGCATTGACCTCGGCACAGATGGCATCGCGTCCAACGACGTGGGCGACGCGGACACCGGCGCGAATGCGTTGCAGAATTTCCCCGTGCTGACCGGCGTGACGAATTCGCTCTCCGGCACGGATGTGGCCGGTTCGTTGAACAGCGCGGCGAACACGACGTTCATTCTGGATTTCTATTCCAATCCCACTCCCGACACCGGCGGCACGGGTGAGGGCAAAACGTATCTCGGTTCGGCAAGTATCACGACTGACGGCACGGGCAATACAAACTTCCTCGTCACGATTGCGGCGACGAATCTCGTTGCGCGTCACATCACCGCGACGGCGACCGATCCGTTTGGCAACACGTCTGAGTTCGGCACGAATATTTTTGCGTTCAGCACGCTGCCCGGACTCAATCTCGTGGTGACCAATACCAACGACGGCGGGCCGGGTTCGTTGCGCGAAGCCATCGCCATCGCCAACACCAACATCAATGCGGGTGACACCATCACGTTCAACATCGCTGGCGCGGGTGTGCAGGTGATATCGCCAGCGAGTGCGTTGCCGACGATCACCGACCCGGTGACGATTGACGGCTACTCGCAGCCTGGCGCGAGCGCGAACACGCTGACAAACGACCACAACGCCGTGCTCCTCATCCGGCTGAATGGCGCGTCGGCGGGCGCGGGCGTGGACGGGCTTCAGGTTCACACCCACTACTCGCTTGTGAAGGGACTCGCCATCGGCGGATTCACCAGTGACGGCATCGAGATCAGCGGCGGCGTGAACAATTTCATCGAAGGTTGCTACCTCGGCCTTGATCCCGACGGCGCGACGCGTCGCGGCAACACTGGCAACGGCGTTCACATCCTTTCCAGTTCGAACGGCAACACGGTTGGCGGCGAAACTCCTGCGGCGCGCTGCATCGTCTCGGCGAACCATCGTGGCGTGTTTATCGTTTCCTCCACCTTCAGCACCGTTAAAGGTTCGTGCATCGGCACGGATGCTGGCGGCTCGCTGGATCGCGGCAACACCAACAGCGGCGTTTACATCACGGGCAGCACGGCGCGGTTTAATGTGATCGGCGGCACGAATGCGGCGGCGCGCAATGTGATTTCCGGCAACGGCGAGGGATTCACAGGCGAGGGCCACGGCATCACGCTTTCGCAATGTCTTTCCAATTCCATTCTTGGAAACTATATCGGCACGACGGCGAGCGGCAGCGTGGCACTCGGCAACGTGGACGAAGGCATCAGTCTCAATTCTGGCGCTAGCACCAACTTTATTGGTGGCAGTACGCCGGGCGCGGGGAATGTGATTTCCGCGAACAGCATCGGGATTGATTTCAGCAACAATTCGCCCGATCAGAACGGCAACGTTGTTGAGGGCAACTTCATCGGCACGGATGCGACAGGCATGGTGGACTTGGGCAACAACTCGCACGGAATCAGTTTCAGCTTCGCGGACTTCAACCAGATCGGTGGCACGGCGGCGGGCGCGCGAAACGTGATCTCCGGCAACAACGGCAACGGCGTGAACGTGAATTGCTGCGCGGCGCAGAGCAATGTGTTCGAGGGAAATTTCATAGGCGTGGCGGCAAATGGCACGTCACCGCTCGGCAATGGCGACACTGGTGTTTTCAACGGTTCATCCGGCACGCGCATCGGTGGCACGGCGGCGGGCGCGGGTAACATCATCGCGAACAACGGCGACGACGGCATCATCCATTTCATCAGTTCGTCGTTCGGCGTTTCCATTCTCGGCAACAACATTTATTCCAACGGCGGACTCGGCATCGAACTCGGATTGGACAATGCGCCGACGCCGAACGATCCGGGTGACGTGGATACGGGCGCAAATGGTTTGCAGAACTTCCCTGTCATCCTTCAAGCCGCGATCCATCCCACGGAGACGCTGATCGAGGGTTCGTTGAACAGCATCTCGAACCGTAATTATCGCATCGAACTGTTCAGCAGCGTCGTTGCGGATTCCAGCGGTCATGGCGAGGGTCAGGTTTATCTTGGGGTCACCAACGTCACCACGGACGCGACAGGCAATGCGACTTTCAGTTACATTCATCCGGCGGCTCTTGTTTCAAACCATGTCGTGACCGCCACGGCCACGGCGACAACCAACACGTCGGAATTCTCCGCCGCGCGCCGCGCCGCGCCGCATGACACGCTTGATCTGACGCTCCTCTCGTTCGAGTCCGCTAATCTTGTCACGACGACGACGAATTTCACCTACACGCTGTACGTCACCAACAACGGTCCGACCAATTCGCTCACTGCCGTGGTCACAAACATTCTCGACCCGACGGTGAATTTTGTTTTCGCCGTTCCTTCGTTGGGCAGCGTGACGAACTACGGCAGCACGGTTGTCTGGCAGATCGGTGCGCTTACCAACAACGGCACGGCGTCGGTCATACTGAGCGTCAACGCCACGATGAACGGCGTCGTGTCCAACTACGCCAGCATCACCTCACTCGAAATGGAGAATTTGCCCGCGAACAATTCTGACTTCGAGACCACAACCGTTGGCGTGGCGGACGTGGGTGTTTTGCATGTGGCAATGCCGAATCCTGTCGTCGCCGGAACGATTCTCACCAACGTCGTCACGGTCACCAATCGCGGCCCGGACACGGCGCGCAGTGTGACCTTCAGCTACATACCCGCCACCAGCATGTTCGCAGCTTCCGCCAGTAGTTCGGCGGGCTCGGTTTCCATCATCGGTAATTCTGTGAGCGGAAATCTTGGTGACATCCCGGCCAGCAACATCGTCACCGTCACCGTCCTGACCATCCCGACTGAAGTGGGGGTGTATAGCGACTCCTTCGGCATCAGTCATCCGGACAACGATCCGGTGTTCGCGAACAACAACGGCAACAGCAGCGTCACGGTGAATCCGGGCGTGGGCGTGTTCCAATTCCAGCAGCCCACTTACGCTTGGGGCGAGAATGTGAGTGCGTTCGCCGTCGGCGTGATCCGCACGGGCGGCTCGACGGGCACGGTCGCGATTGATTTCTCGACGCAGAGCGGCTCGGCCACGGCGGGATCGGACTTTGTCTCGACGAACGGCACTCTCACTTTCACTAACGGCGAGACGCTGAAATTCTTCACGGTCAACATGACGGATGATCCCATCGCCGAGTGCAACGAAGTGTTCAACATGTCGCTCGGCAATCCCACGGGCGGTGCGGTGGCTGTTCTCAACACCAACGCTACGGTGGAAATCTTCGACAACGAAGTCGCACCCAGTGGCAGCATCGCGCTCGCGTCCGAGGCAAATGGCAGCGTGACTACTGGCTTCGGCAATTCATCACGCCCCTCCATCAGTTTCGACGGACGCTATATCGCCTTCCAGAGCGATGTCTCCGGCTTGGTGACCAATCTGGCCGATCCGACGTTCAACAACAGCGACGTGTTCGTGTTTGATTTCCAGACGCGGCAGAACTCGCTCGTGAGCGTCAACTCGGGAGGCGTGTCGCCGGGCAACTCTGGTTCGTTTGAGCCGATCATCAGCCGGGACGGACGGCATGTGATCTTTCACAGCGACGCGAGCGACATCGTGTCTGGAGATAACAACAGCGCGACGGACATCTTCATCCGCAACCTGAACAGCAGCACGACTGAACTAGTCACGCGCGCGGCGGATGGTGGGTTTGCGGATCAAGGCACAAGCTACAGCGTGCCGCGCGGTTCGTTGTTGAGCAGCAATGGCAACATCGTGGTGTTCTCGACTGGAGCGAGCAACCTTGCCACGAATGACTCGAACGGGCCTGATGAAGACGTGTTCGCGCGCGACGTGACGGCAGGCGTCACGCGTTTGGTCAGCGTTGATCCGTCTGGCGCCAGCAGCGGAGACAGCAATTCCACCGACCCAACCGTGAGTGGAAACGGGCGTTACGTGGCGTTCACCACCTTCTCGACTAACCTCACTGCCTACACGGACATCAACAACAGCCTCGACGTTTTCCGGCGCGATCTCTGGAGCAACATCACCGATCTCGTCAGCATCAACCTCGCGGGAACTGACCCGGGCGATGAGTATTCGTCTCAACCGTTGATCAGTCATGAGGGGCGGTTTGTCACATTCCACAGTTTAGCCACCACGCTCGTCACAAACTCATCCATTGTCAGCCAGCAGGTGTTCCAGCGCGACATGGATTCCGGCGAGACTGTTCTCGTCAGCGTCTCCACCAATGGCACGGGTGCTAATTATTATTGCGAACTCATCG
>JANNAO010000044.1:0-2379 GCA_031384405.1 Verrucomicrobiota bacterium
GCGGGGCAAAGATATTGGCCGAGCAAGCGATCCTTCTCCTGATATTGCGCGGCGAATGCGGAGACGATGTCTGAGGACTCCGACGAATCTCCTGCGCGCACTGGCTGGCAACCGAGCAATGCAAGTTTGATGTTGATGTACGAGATCAACTGTTCTGGCGTCTGTGAGGGGGAAATCCCTGCTGGTTTGGAATCAACCATACAAAAGAATTAACGGAACTCTGAGCGAGAGACAATCCCCTTGTGCAACCGTCCCCTGCCCGGCTAAATAATGTTGTGCTGTCACTGGAAGAAATTCAAACCCGCATCGCCGCCGCAGTTCCCGGCGCGCAACTCGTCATCGTTCCGAACGAAAGTCCGTCCGCCCAACGCTCGTTGCTCGTGGATCACGGTCACGCTCATGCCATCGCAAAGTTTCTGCGCGATGACGATTCGTTGCGGATGGATTATTGCTCGAATGTCACGGGCATTGACTGGCCGGCAGTTGAGTTGACGGAAAAGATCAAGGTGAAGCAACTCGTGGACGGCGTGGAAAAAGAGGTTGAGGAAGTGAAGAAGACGTTGCGCCCCGGTTTTCTCGAAGCGGTCTATCACCTGTATTCCATGAGCCGGAAGCACGGGCCGATCATCCTTCGACTGCGCACGGAAAATCGTTCGGATAAAAATCATCTGCCGTCTCTCACCCCGGTCTGGCGGAGTTGCGAATTTCAGGAACGCGAAATTTTTGATCTCTACGGCATCGTATTTGATGGGCATCCCGATCTGCGCCGCATCCTGATGTGGGACGGCTACAAGGATCATCCCATGCGGAAGGATTACGTCGAACCGGACGATTATGAATACGAGCCGACGCCGCACGATGACGTGTTGGAGAAGGCGAAGAAACACCCGGCGGCAAACCCAGTCGCCTGAATTCTTTCGCAATGCCCGCAGCAGGACAATCTCAGTTTGAATTCGCTCCCGCTCCCGCTTTTCCAAAGCGGAAGACCAGCGCGCAGACGATTTCCCTCGCCGATCAACTTGCTGCCTTCTCCGAGTTCGGCGCAGCGACACGGATCATCAGCACGAAGTTTGACGGCGGTGAAACGCCAACTTACGTGAACGAGTTCTGGACAGCGCGCCAACGTCAGGCGAACTCGTTGCATGAAGTTTCATATCGCGCCTGCTTCAAGCCGCAACTGCCGCGCTTCTTCATCGAACGTCTCACACAGCCCGGCGATGTTGTTTATGATCCGTTCATGGGTCGCGGCACGACGCCGATTGAAGCCGCGTTGCTTGGTCGTGTTCCATTCGGCAACGACATCAATCCACTGAGCCTCACCCTCACCGCGCCGAGGCTTCGTCCGCCGACGCTTGATCAAGTCGAAGCTCGGCTGCGCGAAATCAAACTTTCCGATCACGATGAATTCCCGGAAGACCTGCTGGCATTTTATCACCCCGACACGCTCCGGGAGATTTGCGCGCTGAAGAAACATTTCCTAAGAACACAGAAGTCCCGGCAATCCTCATCCACTGCGGCATTGGATAGATGGCTTTGCATGATCGCGCTGAATCGCCTCACTGGACACTCGCCCGGTTTCTTCTCCGTCTATACGTTGCCGCCGAACCAAGCCGTGAGCCTCGTCTCCCAACGCAAGATCAACGAGAAGCGCAACCAGACTCCGCCGCGCCGCGATGTCATCAAAGTCATCCTGAAGAAATCCAGGCAACTGCTCGGCGATGTCACGCCGGACATTCGGCATACGTTGCAAAGTGTGGCAGAAGCGGCTCAGTTCACCAACGCCGCCGCCAGCAATACGCGGAAGCTGCCCGCTGAATCCGTCTCGCTCGTCGTCACTTCGCCGCCATTCTTGGATGTGGTGCAATACGCCGATGACAACTGGCTGCGCTGTTGGTTTCTTGGCATTGATCCCAAGTCCGTCGCCATCACCGTTCCTAAAAAGCTTGATGCGTGGGCTGTGGTGATGACGGATGTCCTCCGCGAACTGCATCGCGTCGTGAAACCCGGCGGCCATGTCGCATTCGAGGTCGGCGAAGTTCACGGGGGCAAAACCAAACTGGAAGAAACCGTGCTGCCGTGTGGAGTTGCTGCAGGCTTTGATCCGGTTTTCGTTGTGATCAACGATCAGAAGTTCACCAAGACGGATGTGGCGAAATATGAGCACACTTGGAACCAGCTCCCGCATGTGGTGGGCAAAGGTTCTGAGAAGAACTTTGTCGATTGGACTTTTGCCCGCACAAAAGCTGGAACGAAGCTGCCCGAACAGGGCGACTTTGAAGCGCTCTGCGCCAAGGCACTGCTGTGCAGTACAGCGGAAAAACTGATCGGCGCTCTGAAACTCGGCGGCTATAAAGCCAACATCGTCGCCTACACGCTGTC
>JANNAO010000542.1:0-7386 GCA_031384405.1 Verrucomicrobiota bacterium
TCCGTGCGCGCCCCCGTCCGCCTAGCCAAGCACGGCGCGCACGGAGTGATGCGCCCTACCTTCAATTTTTATTCCTCGCTCCCCGGTTTCCGCCTCGAAGTTCGGGTGAAAAGCGACGTGATCAATCTTTCGGCAACGCGAACGCCACGTAACTGTCTCCGCTTTTCGTTCCGCATTTGCCGCCACCGCAGGCGATGACGACGAACTGTTGGCCGTTGATCATGTAGGTGGCTGGCGTGGCGTAACCGGCCGCGGGAAGTTTGGTTTGCCAGAGAACCCTGCCGGTCTTCTGATCAAACGCGCGGAACATTTCATCCTTTGATGCGGCGATAAAAATGATTCCCCCAGCGGTCACGACTGGCCCGCCGTAATTTTCCGTGCCTGTCGGCGGAATGCCGCGCGCGGTCAGTTCCGGGAATTCTCCGAGCGGTGTGCGCCAGACGTAGTCGCCGGTGTTGAGGTCAATGGCGTTGAGCGTGCCCCACGGCGGTTTCACGGCGGGATAGCCGTTGGTGTCGAGCCAGCGATTGTAGCCGGTGTGCGTGTAAGGCGTGCTGATCAAAACATCGTTGGTTCGCGCGGCTGGGTCGGAGCTGGATTCTGCTGAAGTTTCGCCAAGCAAAAATCCGGCAACCGCTTCCTTTTGTTCCGTCGAAAGAAATGCCACCGACGGCATCATGCCACGGCCCGTGTTCAGCAGTTGCACGATGTCCGGCTTCTTGAGTTTCTCGCCGATCTTTTCCAACGACGGAAATGCGCGAGCCGGATCCCCGGAGCGATTGACGCCGTGACAGGTGGCGCAGAGTTGTCCGTAAATCTGTTGCCCGCTCGAAAGCGTGGTGTCGGCTTTGGATTTGTTTTCCACCATCGTGAGAATCCACGGCATCTCGTTGGCATTGACGTAGAGAATTCCCTGCGGATCAACCGCCGCGCCGCCCCATTCCGCGCCGCCGTCAAAGCCAGGGAAAATGATCGTGCCTTCTCGACTCGGCGGCATGAAAGGCGTGTGCGGACGGAGCTTGATAAATTTTTCCAGCGCGATTCGATGCGACTCCGGCGAGATGTCCGTGATCTGGTCTGCGGAAAAAATCTGCCGCGCGAACGGTGCGGGCTTCAGCGGAATCGGCTGGGTCGGCCATGCGGATTCGCCCTGCAAATCAGACATGGGCACGGCGCGTTCTTCGATGGGGAACAGCGGCTCGCCGGTTTCGCGATTGAACACGAAGACGTGACCGGACTTGGTGATTTGCGCGACAGCGTCCACGGATTTGCCGTTGTGTTGAACGCGAAGAAGATTCGGCGGCGCAGGCGGATCGCGATCCCAGATGTCGTGATGCACGAATTGAAAATGCCAGAGGCGTTTGCCAGTGTTTGCATCCAACGCGAGCAGGCAGTTGGCAAAAAGATTCTGCCCGATGCGATTGCCACCCCAGAAATCAAACGCCGCCGAGCCAGTGGGAACGAATACGATCCCGCGCTGTTCATCCAACGCCATGCCCGCCCAGCTATTCGCGCCGCCGATGGTTTTCCACGCATCAGCAGGCCACGTCTCGTGACCCACCTCGCCCGGTTGCGGGATGGTGTGGAATATCCACGCGATTTTCCCGGTGCGGATATCATACGCGCGGATGTGTCCGGGCGCAGTCGGGCCAGGGCCTTCAGACACGCGCGTGCCGAGAATCAGCAGGTCGCGAAAGACGATCCCCGGCGTGGTGGCGACGACGTAGAGATTGTCCGCATCGCGACCGAGACCTTGCCTGATGTCCACGCGTCCACCGTCACCGAACGAGGAGATAAGTTTTCCATCGCGCGCGTTAACAGCGTGAAGTGTGGATCCTGTTGTGTAAAGAATGCGGTGCTCGTCGCCATCTTCCCAATACACCACGCCGCGATTCACACCGAGCGCTTGATGATCGCCGCCGCCCTTCAAGGGATTGAACCGCCAGAGTTCCTGGCCGGTCGCCGCGTCGAGAGCGAACAAAACAAGCTCGGGTGACGTGGCGTAAAGCACGCCGCCCACGATGGTCGGATTGCATTGTATCTGTGAGCGTCCATCCGGTCGCGCGCCGCCAGATTGATATGTCCACGCGACTTTGAGTTGGCTGACGTTCTTCGCGTTGATCTGTTTGAGACGCGAGTAATGGCTGCGTTCGTTGTCGCCGAGATACGAAGGCCAATCGGTGGAATCAGCAGCCCTTGTTGTGAGAGAGAAAAGAAATAAACCAGTAACGACGATGGAACGGAAATTCATGGTAGTGTTGCAGCCGCAAACTACCCATTCGGCGTGCGCGCGTCACGCAGGTATTGGACATGACCATCCAGCATCAGCCGATTGCGACCCTTCGGATGCGCAGAGCGGCCTTTGAGTTCAGGTGCGACTGCGCCGATGGTGTTCGGGAAATAAACGTCCACGGTCAGTTCCACATCGGACGCGCCTCCGGGTTGGCCCACTTGTGGATTGTTCGCAGCGCGCAACGAAGTGACACAATCCGCTTCCGTTCGCCCCCAGAAATTATCCAGCGGCACGGGATCATCGGCTCGATCAAACCGCCACATCCAATAACGGACGATTGTGGTCGTCGTGTTGGTGTCCACTCCGGCGAACTGAAATGATTGCTCCGCAGTTTTGAAAGATGCGTTCAGCATCGCGGGACAACTCCAGATTTCTGGCGCGCGGATGATGTTGCTCAACACCATCGCAGCCCAACCCGCGCGCGGATCGCTCGCGGGCCAAGTGCCCCACGGTTTGTAACCGAGAGAGTTTTTCAGCGGACGCGCGTCGGGGAAACGACTCTCGTTTTCATCGAGGTAAATGCGCCACGCGACGGCTTGCTGTTTGAGTTGGGAGACACACGAAGCACGACGGGCGGCTTGCTTGGCGCGGGACAACGCCGGGAGCAGCAACGCCGCAAGAATCGCGATGATGGCGATGACGACGAGCAGTTCGATGAGAGTGAAGGCGGCGTTGTAGCGGCGGGCATCCTTGCCTGCCGTAGAGCCGGGCTTCCAAGCCCGGCGGAGAAATCGCCGCGACAAACACCAGGTCAAAAAAATTACGGACGACTCAATCACAACAACGCTTCTTCTGGGCGGCAGGATGCCGCCCTCTACGTCAGGCAAGGATGCCTGACGCCACAATCACTTCACCGGCTCAAGCCGGATGATTTTGTTCGGTCCGTTCAACGCCACGTAGATCAAGCCATCCGGCCCAATGCAAACATCCCGCACGCGCCCGATGTTCTTGAACAGCACCTCCTGGCTCGTCACGCGTTGACCGTCGAGGACGATGCGACGCAACTCTTGTTGACCCAGCGCGGTGACGAAAAGATTTCCATTCCAGTTCGCAAATTCTTTTCCGAAATAGAAATCCATGCCGCACACCGCGATGGACGGCGTCCAGTGGATGACGGGTTGCTCCATGCCGGGCTTGGCGGTGAACGCCGTGATGGGTGTGCCGTTGTAATCCATGCCGTGAGTGATGACGGGCCAGCCGTAGTTGCGTCCGCGTTGGATGATATTTAATTCATCGCCACCGCGCGGGCCGTGTTCGGTTTCCCAAAGATCACCAGTTTGCGGATGACGCGCCAATCCTTGCGCGTTGCGATTTCCATAACTCCAGATGCTCGGCACGGCGTTGGATTGACCCACGAACGGATTGTCAGCGGGGATTTTTCCGTCGTCCGTGATGCGATGAACCTTGCCGTTGGGTCGCGTCAAATCCTGCGCGTGTTCCTTGATGCCGCGCTCGCCGATGGAGAAAAACAAGTGACCTTTGTCATCGAACACCAACCGGCAACCGTAGTGAAACGCCGTCGCCAGATACGAATCTTGCGCGGCGCGGAAGATGGTTTGCTCGTCCACCCAGTTGTTGTCCTTGATGCGACCGCGCACCACAGCGGTCATGCCGACTTCCTTGCCGTCCACTTTCTCGCCGTGTGCGTAACTGAGATAAACCCAGCCATTCGTCGCGTAGCCGGGATGCACCGCCACGTCCATCAAACCGCCCTGACCCTTTGCGAGAACCTTCGGCGTGCCACTCACGGCGTTCGTCAAAAGTTTTCCCTGCTCAATGATCCGCAGTCGTCCGGGTAACTCCGTGACCAGCATCCGTCCATCCGGCAAGAACGCGATGGACCATGGATTTTCAAGTTTGTCAGCGACGGTCTTGAATCGGAATTTATGGTCTGCACTCGCCACGACTTCGCCGTCAATCGGTTTGGCGACGACATTGGTTTCGCTCTGCGCTTTGGCGATCTTCTCGCGGAGCAAGACGACCATCGCGCGAATCTCGGCTTCGGCCAGAGCTTCCTTCCAGCCGGGCATTCCTTTGGAGGGATTTCCCTCGCTGATGGCGCGGGCGATACTGATGTCATCCGAGCCTTGCTTCCAAACATTCGTCAACAAGCTCGGCGCCGTGCCGCCTTGAAGATTGATTCCGTGGCACGCCGCACAGTTGTTTGAGAAGAAAGCGGTGACATCACGCGCTTCTGACGAGCAGCCTGATGCCAGAAATAACGCCAAGGCAAAGCCAGCCCAGCGCGCGAGTGAGGTTGTCGTTTTTGATCGGGGCGTTTGCAGGTTGTTCATAATTCGCATCACAGACGATAAGCCTACGCACCCATTCATTCCCGTGACAAATCAATTATCCCCGTCGAGCAAGCCGCCCAAGCCGCCGAGCATTGAACCTTCCTCGCGCCGCTTCCCTCCAACTTTCGACGCCGACACGATGCGATCCGCCATACGACTGAGCGGGAGTGATTGCAGCCAGATTTTTCCGGGACCGCGCAACGTGGCGAAGAACAAGCCTTCGCCGCCGAACAACGCGGATTTGATTTTGCCGACGAACTGGATGTCAAAGTCCACAGTCGGCTCGAACGCCACGATGCAGCCGGTGTCCACACGCAGCACTTCGCCGGGCGTCAGTTGGCGCTCGTAGATATTTCCACCCGCGTGGAGGAACGCCCAGCCATCGCCTTGCAGGCGTTGCATGATGAAACCTTCGCCACCGAAGAAGCCCGCGCCGATCTTCTTGTTGAACGCGATGCCGACGCTCACGCCTTTGGCCGCACAGAGGAAGGAATCTTTCTGCGCGATGAGTTCGCCGCCGATCTCGGAGAGATGGCAGGGAATGATCTTGCCCGGATACGGCGCACCGAACGCGACGCGTTTTTTGCCCATGCCGCGATTTTGGAACACGGTCATGAAGAGCGATTCGCCGGTGAGCAAGCGTTTGCCCGCACCGAGCAACGCGCCCATGAAGCCGCTGTTCGATTGCGTGCCATCGCCGAAGATGGTTTCCATCTCGATGCCGTCGTCCATGTACATCATGCCGCCCGCTTCGGCGATGGCGGCTTCGTTGGGGTCGAGTTCGATCTCGACGAACTGCATCGCGTCGCCGTGAATCTTGTAATCAATTTCGTGCATCTGGTTCATAGTTTTGCTTTCGATAAATTTTTCTGCGGGCGAAATGATGCAAAGACTCGCGCTGGCTCGCAGCTATAAAATCCTGTGGGGCGTGTAGCCTGTAGTGTCGGGCATCTTTGCCTGACGTAGAGCCGGGCTTCCCAGCCCGGCGGAAAGAACCTCACTAAAATCAACCCGCTTTGATTTCTCCGGACTCAAAAATTAGCACGCCATTTCCGGGCGGCAAGATGCCGTCCTCTACGTCGGGCAAGGATGCCCAACGCTACACCGGCTCAAGCTTCATCGGCTGGTCATGATCCAAAAACTCTCCGCAGATGCGGTAGAACTCTGCTTCCGACTGTGAACGGCGTATCTGGTGAAGAAAATTTCCCGTAATACCTTCGCCCAGATAGTTAATAAATTTCTTCATGCGCTCGCATTGGATTTTTTCCGGCGCATCGAAGCTCGCCTGAGATTCCCAAAGCGCGCGGATGTAGGCCAGCACGTCGCGCCCCGTAGGATAAGTCACGACTTCACCGCGCAGTTGCTGGCGGATTTGATTGAACAACCACGGACTGCGGATCACGCCGCGCCCGATCATCAAGCCACGCGCCTTGGTTTGGGCGAGAAGTTCCTGCGCTTGTGCGGCGGAATAAACATGACCGTTGGCGATAACCGGACAGGCCATCGTCTCAGAAGCTTGACGGATCAAATCGTAGTGAACGGGCAGCCGATACATCTGCGCCACGGTGCGCGCGTGAACGGTCAACGCGTCGAGCGAGTGCTTCGCAAAGATGGGCAGCAACGTGTCGAACTCCTTCTCTGAGGCGAAACCGACGCGCGTCTTCACGGTGAACTTAATGCTCACCGCCTCACGCAACGCGCCGAGGATGGAGTCAATGCGCTGGGGTTCGCGCAGCAATCCGCCGCCAGCGCACTTGCGATACACGATGGGTGCGGGGCAGCCGAGGTTCAGATCAATCGCCGCGACGTTGAGTTGTTGCAGTTCCTTCGCCGTGCGGATGAGCGACGGGATGTCGTTGCCGATCATCTGCGCGATGACGGGCTTGCCGGTGGAATTGTTTTTGACGGAATCGAGAATCCATTTCTCCGGTCGCGACACGGCGTGGACACGGAAATACTCCGTCCAATAAACATCCGCGCCGCCGTAGCGGTGCATGAGATTCCAGAACGCACTGTCCGTCACGTCCTGCATCGGCGCGAGGGCGAGGAAGGGCGACGAACCGCGGAGAAGTGAGTCGAGATCGGTCACAGCATCAACTGCGACCATGTGAGTTCAAACCCTGACAGAAGTTTGGAAGCAGCGGTTTCGCCGAAGTCTGCTTTGGAAAATAGTTTGTACGCGCCGCGCTCCAAGGCGAAGACTTCAATCGTCTGCGCTTCGGGATCAATGATCCAATACTCGCGCACGCCGTGTTGTTCGTAGAGTCCTTTTTTCTCCACGCGATCACGCTTCCAACTTCCCGGCGAAATCACTTCCGCCGCCAAATCTGGCGCACAACGGACGCGGTCAGTGACGAGATTGAGCCGGGACTTGGCGATGTAGAACACATCTGGCTGCACAACGCGGCGCGCGGTCAGGACCACATCGAGCGGGCTGACAAAAACTTCTCCCAACTTTCCGGCCAACACATGTTCGGAAAAAAGCTGCGCGAGGTTCAAAATGATCCGTTGATGATTGGGGTTTGGAGTCGGTGAGTGGATAACTTCTCCATCCCAAAGTTCCACCGGCAGATTGGACTCCGGCAGTTCGGCGACCATCTCGTCAAACGTCCAGAGTCGTTTTCGGGCGGCGGGCCGGGGCAGTGTTGGTGTTTGCATGATTTGAATTATGCGGGGGCTGGCCGGGGAAATCAAACGGCTTTCGGCTCACGGGTGCGACCGGGGTGTGATTAAAGACGGGTGAGGCTAATTCCAAAGGGAGAGCCATTGGTGGTTGGCGCGAAGGACTCGGAGGTGGGC
>JANNAO010000052.1:0-4671 GCA_031384405.1 Verrucomicrobiota bacterium
GTTGCCGCCTGCCGTTGTGAAACTGCCTCCCACATACAGGTCGCCGCCTGAAATCGCGAGCGCCCGCACGGTGTCGTTGAGGCCAAAACTCGCTCCCATCGCTTCCCAACCGCCCCCGTTCCACTTGGCGACGTAATTGGCGGCAACCGTCACATTTCCGGCGTTGGTCGCCGTCGTGAAAAAGCCCCCCGCATACAGGTAGCTGCCGCCCACCGCCAGCGCGCGCACATCGGAGTCCATCCCCAAACCCAAAGCCGACCAACTGCTCCCGTTCCATTTGGCAACCCGATTGGCCGCAACCCCGCCCGCCTTCGTGAAAGCACCCCCCGCATACAGATCACTACCCGACACCGCCAGTGAATACACATAGGGGTAAGTTACTCCACCCATCCCCAAGCCCAACCCGCTCCATGTGCTCCCGTTCCATTTAGCGACGTTGGTGGCAGCACGGCCGCCTGCGGTCGTGAAATCGCCCCCGGCATACACGTCGTTGCCAGACACCGCGAGTGCGAACACGCCGCCGTTCATCCCGGAACCCAGCGCGCTCCAACTGCTCCCGTTCCACTTGGCAATGTTTGTGGCTGATCTGCCACCAATGGTCGTGAACCCGCCCCCTGCATAGAGGTCACCGCCCGCAACGGCGAGCGCATATACAACGCCGTTTGCTTGGGAGCCTAGGCTCGACCATCCGCTCCCATCCCATTTCGCAATGAAGTGTGGCTCAGGTGGCGTGCAAACGGATCGGCATCTCTGGTAGCATTGCTCCCTTTCCTCGGAAGGGGTGTGTAAACAGCCAAGCTCGCACATGTAACAATCGTAAGAGTACTGTTGTGTCCACCCGCCTGCGTAAACATCCTCGCCGGACACTGCCAACGCATACACCACTTTGATCAACCCCGAATCAAAAGACGACCAATAAGCCCCGTTCCATTTGGCGATTCCTTTCGCCGGGATGCCGCCTGCCGTTGTGAAATCACCCCCCGCATACACGTTGCTGCCTGACACTGCGAGTGCCAAGACGCGGCCACCGTTATAAGGCGAGCCTCCCGGGGCACTAATCCCCAAGCCCAGTGCTGACCAATTAGTACCATGCCATTTGGCAATGTTGGTGGCAATAACATCGGCAACGATGGTGAACTGGCCGCCGATGTAGAGACAACCTGAGCCATCCTCCACTGCTGCGTAGACTGCGCCGTCTGTGCCGGAAAAGCCACCCATGCTAATCCAGTTTTCATCACTGAACGTCGGATCAATGCGCACGGGATAAACCGCGCCGGTGTCGTTCACCAGAACTGCGAGTTGGGGAGCACGCGCGCCCCGCGTGTCGTGTTCGACGCCCTCGTCAAACACTTCCAACTCAAACGCCCTGCCGGTCAACGAGGCGTTGACCGGTGCGGCCGGGGCGGCTGCGCTCCCCGTTACTTCCATCCGCGCCGACAATTCGCGCCCGGTCGCATCCGTGACGCGCAGGCGGTTGTAGGCGATTTTTCGTCCTGAGTTTTCAAGCACCAATCGCGCGCCGTCCGCCGCTTGCTCCACTTTCGCACCCGTCACGGAAAGCTCCACGCGCAATTCGCAGGAGGAGTTGATAGCTGATGGTTGATAGTTGATAGGCGTTATCGGCTTTTCCAAAATCACAAAATCCTGTCGCACACCGTCCATGCTCACGGTGTATTCCTCCACCAAGCCCGGTCGCGTGAACCGCACGGTCTGACCATCAATGGAAACGTCGCCACTCACCGGCATCGTCTTGGACTGCGGCGGGAAGCGCAGCACCACGCCGCTTTTTGAACGCACGTTGACTTCCTCTGGTTTGATCATCTCCCGCACGTCCGAAAGCGGCGTCGCCGCTGCGCTCCAGCCTTCGCTGCACTTCGGCTCGGCAGGCTGCCGCCGCAGTCCAAAATCCCGTCCCACCGATGAAGCTACGACGCGGAAACGATCAATCGCCGCGTCGGTTGCAGCCGAAGTCAGCCACAGCCCTTCACTCGTCGCGTCGCCTTCGAGCTTTTGAAACACGCAGCGCAGCCGTGCGCCGGATTCGGTGCGTGTCACCGTCAATCCGTCGCCTTTGTAATCCGCGCCCGCCTTCGCACCGATCTGCGACCATGGAATCGCCTCGGCAGTTTTCGGTTGTGACGCGTCGGCTGGCGGCAAGGCGGTCGCCGCTTTCGCTTGGGAAATCAGAACCGCGCACACCGCCGCCAGCGCAAGTCCCGACAGTCTGGTTTGAACCCGGTGGAGTTGGCTTTTCATAGTATTATGACGAAGTGGTTCATAAGAAAAATCGGCTCAAAGCTTGAGGCGGCGACATGGATTCCGGGAACAGTAAAATGAGAATCCATTTCCATGGGAAAGCAAACGAAATATCGAGTCTCGAGTCTTGGTGTTTTCTTAGCCGGAACGAAGCCGTTGAGAAACCGAGGGAGAAACGCAAAGGCGCAAAGGCCGCAGAGAAGCGCAGAGATTACCCCGAACTCCGAAATAGAAACCGGTGGAAGAATGGGAAGTTGCGTTCGGAGTGCGCCCGTCCCCGGGCGCAGAAACTTTCACCAACCAAGCGGCTGCACCATTTCTTACGCCTCCTTTGCTGGGTTGCTGTGGCCGAGGACGACCACACTCCGCCCAAATCAAAAACCCGCTTCGGAGTTCGGGATTAACCAACCACAGACGACACACCATTCGGTGATTGTTTCCCACATAAGAAATCTTTGCGCCTCTCCGCGTTCTCTGCGTCTCCGCGTTTATTCCGTCCCAATTCAACTGCATGGATTTGGCTTAGTCCAACATGGTTCTGCTCGACACGACTCGGAGCGGGGCGCAAAATTTTGACCAGCGAGAACTATCTTTCCTCGCCCAGGCTGCCAAGAAGGCGAGGCGGATCAAGAAGTGACCTGACGACCCTTGCTGGCTGATCTCCGGGTGGTGGATTCGTTGGTGAAGGGGAAGCAGTGACCGCGACGTCGCCAAACCATTTCTGGTGAGTCGCCTTTTTGTTTTCTTTAGACTTCGGCGGGCTGTGTTGTCCGATGCGCTTGGCCACCGGGACAGGTCTTTCTCCAGTAACTCCCAGCAAACGAGGGACATTCCCAAGCGCATCAAAGTCTCCAGCCGACGCGGATACCGGCGCGCGGTGACACTTTTATGTCAGCCTAGAAAGTCACCATCCGTAAAAATCTCTGGCCATTTCCGTAATCGAACACCATAGTTCGGTATGACCACGGCAAGCCATACCACGGCAGCAGTTGTTGAAACCGATGTGCAAAAGCCACTCCAAGCGCATCTGGAGGTCGTATCGTCACGCTGCATCCAACTCGTCGCTAGGGTCAAAATCATCTTCTCCAAATTCTACGACCGCGAAATTCCGCTCGGATATGAAGATCAATCTGGCTTCCATTTCGGAGCAGAACCGATCCCATCCGATGCCCGCTTGGGAAATCATTGCTGCTAGATTCGCCGCCTTGGCGATTCCCCAATTCTCCGTCCGAACCCATCCAGCCTTTGTGGTTTGAACCCGACTTCCGAAGTAGCGGCGGGCATCCGTGCCTGCCGTAGAGCCGGGCATCTCTGTCCGGTGGAAAGAAACGCACGAGCAACGCACGACACAAGAGATTCGAGAGACGCACAAAAATCCACGCCCCTTTCCGGGCGGCAAGGATGCCGCCCTCTACGGCAGGCAGAGATGCCTGCCGCCACAATCGCGCCGCACCGCAAGTTCTGTTTCGGAATTTAATTTTTGAAATAAAAATGCGGATGAAACCTTGGCTTCATCCGCGTTGATGTTTCAGAACCTCGCTCCGACTACGCCGCCCCGCGCAAGCTCGCATCTGAATCCTTGATCACGAACCGCGCCTTGAGCCGCGCGACTTCGCTCGCGAGTCCGGCGGCTTTCACTGAGTCCAGCACGGCGTCGAAGTTTTTGTACGCAGCAGGTGCTTCGTCCTTCGGATACTGGCGGCAGTTCGAGAGGATGTCGTGCGCGGTGAACTCATCATCCACGGTTTTTTGATCGAGCGTGCGGTCGGCCATTTTGCGCCCCATCGCGCGGCCCGCGCCGTGGTTCACGGAATACGCGCTCTTCTCCGCACCCGCGTCCGCCGTCATGATCACGCTGCCCGCCGTGGGATTTCCCGGCAACAGAATCGGATGACCCGTCGCCGCGAAAGGCGTGCCGTTCAACGCCGGATGTCCCGCCGGGAACGCGCGCGTCGCACCTTTGCGATGCACCCAGCCCTCACCCGCGAATCCGCCGCGACCGTCCGGCAGCAATTCCTTCCGCGTGATGTTGTGACTGATGAAATACACGAGCGACCCTTTCACGCCTGGAATGATTTCCTGAAACGCCTCCAGCACGAGCGCATTGATGAGCAGATGATTCACCGTCGCGAAGTTTGATCCCAACGCCAAGTCATCGAGATACGCGTCGGCCTCGGGCGTGCCGAGCGGCGCATAGACCAGTTCCTTGTCGTCACCCGGCAGCGGGATATTCCATGCGGCAAACTTCTGTTGCAAGTCGCGGAACTGTCCGCTCGCCAGCGCGTGACCGAAGCCACGCGAGCCGCAGTGCGACAAAAATCCCACGCACCCATCGCGCAGCCCGAACACCGCCGCCGTGCGCCGCGCGCGATCATTATCGAGCAGGCGCACGATTTCACATTCGCCGAAATGATT
>JANNAO010000028.1:0-2759 GCA_031384405.1 Verrucomicrobiota bacterium
TGGTCGGGGCGGGGAGATTTGAACTCCCGACCTCTTGCACCCCAAGCAAGCGCGCTAGCCGGACTACGCTACGCCCCGACCGAAATTAGAAACCAAGCCCGCGAAGATACTACGAATCGTAACTTCGTGATTCAATCACGAACTCGCTCTCAGTGCCGCTTCTTCGCAATCGTGTGAGTCGCGTGACCGTAGAACATCTCGGCGCACTCCATCAACGTCTCGGACAACGTCGGATGCGGATGCACGGTGAGCGCAATGTCTTCAGCGGTTGCACCCATCTCGATGGCGAGCGTGGCTTCCGCGATCAATTCACCCGCACCCGCGCCGCATATGCCAACACCGAGTACGCGTTCGCTCTCGGGATCAATGATCATCTTCGTCACGCCATCCGTCCGGTCGAACGACAACGCGCGACCTGATGCAGCCCACGGAAACTTCACGACTTCGTGCGCGATGCCCTTTGCTTTCGCTTCGGCTTCAGTGATGCCGCACCAGGCAAGTTCTGGATCGGTGAACACAACTGCTGGAATCACGACGCTTTCGGAAGTGCTGCTCTGGCCCGCGATGGTTTCTACCGCGATGCGTCCTTCCTTGTGCGCCTTGTGCGCCAGCATGATGCCGCCCGCGATGTCGCCGATGGCGTAGATGTGCGGGTCGCTCGTCTGCAACTGAGCGTTGACCTTAATGAAACCTTTTTCGTCGAGCGTGACCTTGGTGTTTTCCAAACCGAGATCAACACTGTTAGCCGAGCGGCCAACGGAGACGAGGACGCGGTCGTAAAGCTCTTCGACTTTCTTGCCCTCGAACTCGATTTCCACTTTGACCTGCTTCCCGGCGGAAGACATTTTCAGAACCTTCGCCTTGAGCCGGATTTCTTTGAACGCCTTCTTCGCCGCAATGACGACAGGACGGGCGAGATCAGGATCAGCACCCGCGAGAATACTGTCCATCGCTTCGACGACGGTGATCTTGCTGCCGAGCGCGGCGTAAACCGTGCCCATTTCCATGCCGATGTAACCGCCGCCGACGATGAGCAAATTCTCCGGAACGTCTTCGATCTCCAACGCTTCGGTGGACGTCATCACGCGGGGATTGCCGAGGTCAAACGCCTTGGGCATCGCGGGTACAGAACCGACGGCGACGATGGCAGTTTCGTAATTGACGAACTGCTGTCCTTGTTCGCTCTCGACGCGCAATGTCTGCGAGCCTTCAAAGTAAGCTTTGCCTTGGATGACGGTGACGTTGCGCATCTTCGCGAGTTGCGCGATGCCGCCGCCGAGTTTGGTGAGGATGCCTTCTTTCCAAGCGCGCATCTTGCCGAGATCAACCGTCGGTGCTGCGAAGGTGACGCCGCGATGTTCGGATTCCTTGGCCGAGGTGATCTGATGCGTGGCGTGCAGCAAAGCCTTGGACGGGATGCAACCCCGGTTCAAGCAAACGCCACCGAGTCGTTTGTCGCGCTCGATGAGGATGACCTTCTTGCCCAAGTCCGCTGCGTAAAACGCAGCGGCGTATCCGCCGGGGCCTGCGCCTACAACTACGATTTCAGTCTTAATTGGATCCATGTAATGAAAAGCAGATTAAAGTTTTACTACGTCCTCGCTGAAGTTTTGCAGCGCATCAAGCAGATCAACCGTGAATCGCGCCGCGCCGCCGCCATCAATGACGCGATGGTCATACGACAACGCGATGGGCGTCATCATGCGAATTTCAACTTTGCCGTCACGCGCAACCGGCTTCATCGCACCGCGACCGAGGCCAAGGATGGCGACTTCCGGCTTGTTGACGATGGGCGTGAAATGCGCGCCGCCGATGGCGCCTTGGTTCGAGATCGTGAACGTGCCGCCTTTGAGATCGTCGCCGCTGACTTTGCGGTCGCGGGCTTTCTGCGCGAGAACTTCCAATTCCTTCGCGAGTTCAAGCACGCTCTTCTTGTCCACGTCGCGGATGACGGGAACGATCAAACCCGCGTCAGTGTCCACCGCTATGCCGAGGTGGATGTAATCCTTGAGCACGATTTCATTCGCCACTTCGTCGAGGCTGGAGTTGAACATCGGATGCTTCTTCAACGTCGCGGCCACGGCCTTCAACACCAACGGCGTGAGCGTGAGCTTGCAACCTTTGGCTTCGTAAGCGGTGGCGTATTTCTTTCGCAACTCGTTCAACTTGGTGAAATCCGCATCGTCGAACTGTGTGACGTGAGGAATGGCGTTCCAATTTTCCAACATGCGCCGCGCGATGACATTGCGCAGCGGCGTGATGGATTTCTTGGTGACTGGACCCCATTGCGAGAAATCAATCTGTGCCGCGACAGGTTTCGCAGGAGCAGCAGCACTAGCCGCTGGAGCGGACTTCGCTTTTGCCGCTGAAACTTGCAGGCGCGCAATATAACTACGCACATCACCCATCTCGATGCGACCGCCAGCACCGCTACCGCGAATCTTGCCGAGATTGATACCCAACTCGCGAGCCATGCGCCGCAACGACGGCGACGCTACCGGCGCGACCGCGCCTTCTGAAGAATCATTTTCCGCGACTTCGACGACTTCCTCGTCCTCAACTTCTAGTTCAGGAGCGGGACGTTTGGCAGCCGCAGGTTTGGCGACGGCGGGCATTGCCGCAGCGGGAGCAGCCGCGCCACTCGCGCCACTCAGCGTCAGGATGCGTTGGCCGATGGTGATCTTGTCGCCGGCCTTGACGTGAATCTTGGCGACCACACCACCTGCAGAAGCAGGAATTGCCGCCACAGCCTTTTCGTT
>JANNAO010000048.1:0-3000 GCA_031384405.1 Verrucomicrobiota bacterium
AAGTGCGATGGCGTGCGTTGCGACATGGCGATGCTGTTGCTGAATGAAGTGTTCGCCAAGACGTGGGCGCACTTACCGCATGATGGTCCGAATCTCGCGCAAGAATTCTGGCCGGATACAATCAAAGAGGTGAAGCGCGCACAGCCGGGATTCATTTTCATGGCGGAAGTGTATTGGGGACTCGAAGGACGGTTGCAATCGCTCGGCTTTGATTTCACGTATGACAAGGCACTTTACGACGATCTCATCGAGAGGCATCACGCTGAGGCGCAGCGGAAACTTCTGTCTGCACCGGAAGATTACGTGGCGCGCAGCATCCACTTTCTTGAAAACCACGACGAGCCGCGTGTTGCAGAGAAACTTTCTCCTGTGGAAAATCGTACGGCGGTGCTGGCTATTCTTGGATTACCGGGCATGAGATTTTTGCACGAAGGTCAACTGACTGGCGCGCGTATCAAAATGCCCGTGCAGCTAGGTCGGCGACCCGTTGAAGCAGAGCAGGGCGAGATCAAACTTGCGTACGAAACGTTGTTGGCGGTTCTTAAAAAATCCGAGGTGGGCGTTGGACGCAGTCAGATTCTCGCGCCGCGCGCGGCGTGGGACGGAAACCCCACGTCGCAGAACTTCATCATCGTGTTGTGGCAGGGCAAAGGCGCAGGCTTTGATCTGGTGGTGGGGAATCTGGCGTGGCATCCGAGCCAGTGTTACGTGTCGCTGAATGTCGCAGGACTTGGCGAACGCGATTGGACGATGCGCGATCTGCTAAGTAAGGAGAGTCACGAACGCGCGGGAAGCGATCTGGCGCAGCAGGGGCTTTATCTGGATGTTGCTGCCCACGGCGCGCAGGTGTTCCGCTTCGAGCCAAAGACGTGAGGTCAGAGCGGAATAAACGCGGAGGCGCAAAGAACGCAAAGAAGCGCAGAGGGGGAAGCGGTGAAGATTACCAACGGCGCGTGCTGAATTACTTCTAAACTTTGCGTTTCTCCCGTTTTCACCGGAACAGATTTTTTGCCTTCTCAAAAAAGCTTCGGCTGATGGGATTCACGTTCTCGTCACACGATTCAGCGAACTCTTGTAGCTTGGTTCTCTGTGCGTGCGTCAATTGTGCGGGCACTTCCACGTTGATGCGGACGTGCAGATCGCCGTGACCGTAGCCTTGAAGATTTTTCACACCCTTGCCGCGCAACCGGAACATCGTGTTGGGCTGTGTGCCAGCGGGTATTTTGATCGTGGCTTTGTCGGTGAGCGTGGGCACTTGAATCTCTGCACCTAACGCAGCTTGGATAAAACTCACGGGCACTTCGCAAAGCAGATCGTCGCCATCGCGCTGGAAAATGTCGTGCGCCTTGAGATGGAGAACCACGTAGAGATCGCCCGACGGTCCGCCGCGCAATCCGCTCTCACCATTACCGGACGAGCGCAATCGTGAGCCGGAATCCACGCCCGCCGGGATGCGGAGCGTGATCTTGGAGGTCTTATCCTTACGGCCTGAACCCTGACAACTGCGGCAAGGTTTCTCGATGACTTTACCCGCGCCCTGACAATGCGGGCACGTCTGCGCGATGCTGAAGATGCCGCGCGAGGTGATGACTTGTCCGCGTCCGTTGCACGTTCCGCAGACGCGGGTCTTTGAACCGGGTTCGCTGCCGTTACCGGAGCAAGTCTCGCAGCGGTCGGGTTTGGTGACGGAGATTTCTTTCTCGCAACCGAGCGCGGCTTCCTCGAACGAGATTTCGAGATCGAATCGCAGATCGTTGCCACGTTGTGCTTGCGTGGGATCGTTACGTTGTCCGCCACCGCCGAAGAACTCGTCAAAGATGTTTCCGCCACCGCCGAACACATCGCGGAAGATGTCGAACGGATCATGGAATCCACCGCCACCGCCGCCGCGCCCAGCGCGAGCGCGTGGATCGAAGGCGTTGTGACCGTATTGATCGTAGGCGGCGCGCTTTTGCGGATCGCTGACGGCTTCGTAAGCTTCGCCAAGTTCCTTGAACTTTTCCTCGGCGGACTTATCACCCGGATTTTTGTCCGGGTGATATTTCACGGCGAGTTTGCGGTAGGCTTTCTTGATCTCGTCCGGATCCGCGTCCCGTTTTACTTCCAGGACTTCGTAGTAATCGCGTTTGGCCATCTGAAAAAATTTATGATTTACGATTTACGATTTACGATTGGAGAAAAATCGCGTGATTGAGGTTCACTCGTTCGCATCGACTTTCTTTGCGACGACGACAGTGGCGGGGCGGAGGAGTCGCTCGCGGATTTTGTAGCCTTTGCGGAGCTGTTGCAGGACGTGGCCTTCGGGCACATCGGCAGATTCCTGTTGAGAGACAGCTTCGTGGATGTTCGGATCAAAGAGTTTGCCGGACGCGTCCACTTCTTCAAGACCGGAATCGGTCAACGCGCTCTTGAGCTGCGACTGGATCATGGTCACGCCATCTTGGAGCGACTTGAGACCCTCGGCGGAACTGTTCTGCGCGGCGGCGAGAGCCATCTCGAAGTTATCCAGCACGGGGATGATTTTGGAGATCAAACCTTCGTTAGCGTAACGGAGCGCATCTTGTTTCTCGCGGGCGGCGCGCTTCTTGAAATTATCGAAATCCGCCGTGGTGCGGAGCAGGCGTTCCCAATTCTCGTCAGCTTTGGCGGCGCGACCTTTCAGTTCCTCGAAGGCTTCGGCTGAAAGCGTTTCAATCGCGGGAACGACGGGAGTTTCTTCAACTGATGCGGGCGCATCAGTTGAGGCTTCGGTGGCGGACGGGATGTTTTCGTCGGACTTTTTCATTCGGGACAAACTGCGTTTTACGTAATCAATCAAGGCGCGGAGGTTAAATCATCCGAGGCGCGCCACGCAATACGGATTGTCAGGTGTGTGATAAGAACGATCGGCCATTCAGGCAGTCAATTGGTAGGAAACTCGCCAACAAACTTCCGTCATGACTGACCTTCTCACGACGGTTTGACTGGCTTCCACTGGCAGTCGGCGTCAGAACTGATCTT
>JANNAO010000093.1:0-7789 GCA_031384405.1 Verrucomicrobiota bacterium
ATGCTTGCGCGCGCAGGAATCCAAGTCGCCGGCGCGGAACGATTGCGCCGCTCCTGCCATCCACTCGATGATTCAAGCATCACACAACTGCTCGCCGAAGCGCAACGCGCGCTGAATCTCACCCGTCGCATCCGCGTGGCCATGACGGACAAACTCACATCGCCAGCCGTCGTGGGCGTGATCGTGCCCACGCTCATTTTGCCGCTCACGCTCCTCACCACGCTCACGCCGGAGCAGATTCGATTCATCCTGCTGCACGAACTCGCACACATCCGGCGCGGCGATTATTTTGCGAACCTGTTCCAGCTTTTCATCGAAGCGTTGCTGTTCTTCAACCCCGCCGTCTGGTGGATCAGCCATCAAGTCCGCCGCGAACGCGAAGCCTGCTGCGATGCGCTCGCCATTGAATTGAGCGGTGCGCCCGTGGATTACGCGCGCACACTGTTGCATGTGGCGGAAACCGTGTTGAACCCGCCGCCCGCCGCCGCACCTGCGTTCAGCGACAACCCGCGCGAACCCTCGTCCCTCACCGACCGCGTGCAACGCCTGCTCGTCCCCGGCTACCGCCCTGCCCTGCACCTGACTTGGCGTGCGATGCTCGCGGCGATTGTCGTGGGCGGAACTCTGCTGTTCCTCTCCGCCGTCGGCGCGAGAAGCACTGTTGGGGCGGTGATGTCCCCGCGAGATGTCGCGACAAAGGAATCCTCAACCAACTCAGCTAACACGAACATTTCCAGCAGCAATGCAACTCCGGCAGGCATTCTGACGGATTCACAATTCAAAAAAGTTTTGCAAACAATCGAACAACGAAGCGGAGTCGCACTGGATAACGACGCTGAAATCAAATTCGTAGGCGACCGCCGTCCACAGATTCAAATGCCGTGGGTCAAAAACGGGCTGGCTGGTGCTGACAACTCCAAACCAGTCGGCATGTCCGACTGGGAAATTGGCACGCAAGAGTTGCTTCCGCTTCCACCATTCAGAAGAACATCTGACGATGCATCCGTATCGCTCAAGGATTTGCCCGTCGCAGTCAGAGCTTTGCTTTCAAAACGAGGAATTATTTCCATCTCAAACAAACTCGATCAAATCGTCTTCGACAAAATCTCCTTTGATCGCCAGCCGTGGACCAACGTCATCCAAACGCTTTCAGCCGAGGTCAGGAAGCTCGCCCCGGATAAGCGAGGGGTGAACCTGATCGTGAATCCCAACACTGCGGAGACCGCCGCCAGCACAAGCACGCGACCGGCCTCAACTCCGCTCCCCGCGCCGCTTGTTAATGTTTCCATCGCGCCCGAATTAACAAACGCAACTTTGCGCCAAGTGTTGGATGCCCTCGTCCAAAGCGCAGACAAGCCGATCACGTATCAACTCGAAGAATACGCAGTCGTGTTTTCGATCAACGATGGAAGTCAGCCGATTCAACTCGTCAATCGCTCATTCCACACCGACGCGAACATGATGGCTCAGGCACTCGGCATCATTCCAAAAATCATTGGCTCGGCTGGGCTTCAAACCAACGAACTTGTTTTAACCGAACCCTTCCCAGCCGCGACTAACGCCACACAAATCCGATACGCCGTCAGCAATACATTCAAGGCCCTCGGCGTGGATTTGAATCCTGCGCAGGGGAAAACATTTTTCTACAATGATCGCGAAGGGACGATTCTTGTTCGCGCCACCGACGAGGAATTGGATTTGGTTGAAGCCTACATCGCCAAGAACACCATTCCGCCGCCGCAGGTGAACATCAAGACCCGCTGGGTGGAGATTCCACAAAATCTCATGACTCCTGCGTGGCTGAATGCCGCCTCAAATGCTTTCTTTCTTCCACTGGCTGATCCCAAAACCCGTTACAACATCCTGACCGAACAGGAAATGGCTGATGTCCGCCGTCGGATCGAACGCAGAGACGGCATTAACCTTCTTTCCGAAGGCCAGGTCACCACGCTGTCTGAACGACAGGCGCAGATTTCAGTCACGGAAGTGAAAACCATTGTGACCGGATTCTCGACCAACAAAAATGGGGCGGTCGCGCCCGAAGTTCAGCCTACTCCACTGGGTCCAGTCTTCGACGTGCTGCCAACGGTGACAAGCGACGGCGCAAGCATCCGCCTAGAGGTGATTCCCACGTTCACCGAGTTCGTGGGTTATGACACAAACACTGCCGCACAATTGATCCCTACCATCGTGAACGGCGAGACCAATTCGGCAATGCTTCCTCTTCCGATATTCCGCGTGAAACAAGCCACTCACAGTGCCGTTGTCCCCGATGGACAGACCTTGATCCTCGGCAGCTTCACCGTGACCGAAACCGCCAAGCAACCCAGCGGTGAGTATAAAACCACCGATGTCACACGCACCCACACCAACCACCTGTTCATCCTCGTCACGCCCACGATCATTGATCCCGCAGGCAACCGCGCCAAGCCCGCCCCGATTTTGAACCGCTGATCTTCGCTGATCTTCGTTGATCCGAACCAACGCGAAGCCGGTTTTCAACACTACTTCCGAAGTAGCGGCGGGCATCCGTGCCTGCCGTAGAGCCGGGCATCCCTGCCCGGCGGAAAGAAACGCACGAGCAACGCACGACACGGGAAATTCGAGAGACGCACAGAAATCCACGCCCATTTCCGGGCGGCAAGGATGCCCGCCCTCTACGGCAGGCAGGGATGCCCGCCGCTACAATCGCGCCGCACCGCCAGTTCTGTTTCGGCGTTCAGGTTCAAACAGGCTCAAAGAAAAAAGTTGTCTCGCCGCATCCGCACGGGCATTAAGCCAGCATGAATTACTACATCGCGGCCATCATCGGACTCGTCAGCGGCGTGACCAGCGGACTTTTCGGCGTGGGCGGCGGCATCATCATGGTGCCCGCCATGATTTATCTTCTCAGCCCGCCGATCAAAGACATCAAGCAAGCCATCGGCACTTCGCTCGTCATCATCATCCCCACGGCCATCATGGGTTCGTATAAACATTACACGCAATCGAACATCGAATGGCGCACCGTGCTGGCCATCGCGCCGCTGGCCGTGGCGGGAAGTTATCTCGGCGCGTGGCTCACAACGCAGATCCATGCGGACAATCTCAAGCGCGGCTTCGGCGGGTTCATCATTCTGGTCGGAGTGAAACTGCTGATGGGCAAGTGACCTCCCCGCTAATTCAGAGCCACCGCTAATTGGAAACCGACAAAAGCAAACCAAGGCGGCATTTTCAAAGCACCATCGTCGGATGAGAGTCCGCGCCATTCGTTCAGTTTGCGCCGACCGGCGGCGTCGGCTACGTAATTTTAGCATTTGCGGTGGCTCTGAATTAGCGGAGTAACCCCTCGTGCATCAACTCAACACCGCGCGCAGATGCTGCAACTCCTCATCCACCTCGGCTGCGTTTGCCACCGTCTCAGCGATTTGTGCGCGCAGCAGTTGTTGAAAACGTTGACGCATCCGCAGCACGCCGGACTTGATGGCGTCCTCGGATTTGCCGAGAGCTTTCGCAGTCTCGGCGTAACTCGGACCTTCACGCCCGCTTTGCAAATACGGTTGAAGCCGCGCGAACACCTCGCGCTTGCCTGCTGCGGCAAATTCTTTTTCCAGACTCGTGGCCGTCCGTTCCAGCACCGTTCGCGCCCAGCTCAACTCGAACAACGACTCCGGCGTTTGCGTATCTTTGGGTTCGCACACGTAACGCTCCTCGCTCGTCTGTTCGTCCAAGGAGATCAGCACGCGCCCGCCGCCGCGTTTCTGGGCGGACAGGCGGCGGCGTTCTGACGACACAAAATATTTCAACGTGGCGAGCAGGAAGGAACGGAAGCGCCCCTTCTCCTGCTGCGCTTTTCCCATCACGCGATTCTCCAGGAGATACTCGAAGAAGGATTGCGCCCAATCCTGCGCGTCGTGGGCCGAATGTCCCGAGCGGCGCAGAAAGGCGTAAATCGGATACCAGTAATCGCGACACAACGTCTCCAACGCATCGGCGGCCACGCGCGTGTGTTGATCGCCCGCGCGCCCGACGAGACTCCAGCGCGTGGGCGGAAACTCCGGCGACCCGCCGCGCGATTCGGTGCTTTTGGTTTCAGACTGGCTCATGGTGCGGTGTGAAGTTGCATTGAATCCACGGATGCGGGCAAATCAAATCTTACTCGCACGCTGCACCGGGTGCGATCAAGGTCGGGTGAGGCTGTGTTTGAAGGAAATATCCTCCTCGTCCTCGTCCTCGAATCAAAGCAACAAAACCGAGGACGAGAACGATTCTTTACCCTCACCCTGCTTTAATCTCACCCCGCTGCACCGCCTCTCGCATCTCACGCGCACTGGCGAAACGTTCCGCAGGATTTTCCGCGCAGGCTTTCTTGGCGATGGCTTCAAGTTTTGCACGCGCTGCGTCGGGCGGATGCGGCGCGTCCGTGTGACGCGTCAACATTTCCTTCAGCACCTTGCCCAGTGCAAACAGATCGCCCGACGCCGTGCCCGGACCTTCCGGCGGCAGATAACCTTCCGTGCCCACAAGCGACGCGCGGTTTTGCGGTTCGTTGATGTCCGTCACCAATCCCACATCCGCCAGCTTGGGACGACCATTCACAAAGATGATGTTCGCAGGCTTGATGTCGCGATGGATCAATCCCTGCCCGTGCAAAAACTCCAGCGCGTCGCACAGCGCAGCTATGATTTCCACACACTCACCCGGCGGCAACGGCGCGCGATGATGGATGTCGCGACCGAGATTGCGCGGCGTGTAGGTATCAGGATCAATCGTCGCGCCAGACTTCTCGTCGTCGCCCGCTTCCATGACGTAGTAGAAGAAATCTTCCGTGGTGTTGCGCCCGACTTGAAGGATGTGGACGAGGCCGGGATGGGCGCGGGAGATCGGCGTGAAGCGTTGCAGTCCGCGAAACTCCCGGTCGTACGGCCCGGCGTGATCGAACGCCACGCGCCGGACGATTTTGACGCAATGAAAACTCCCGATGATGTCGCGCGAAAGCCAGACATCGCCATACGCGCCGCGCCCCACTTGGCGAAGCATGATGTGGTCAGGAATCGCCGGCGCGGCCACCGTGGCCGAAGCTGGCGCAGGCGCACCGCTGCCTTTGTCCGATGGCAGGTCGTCCCACAAATCCGGCATGGGCGATTCGAGGAATTCTTTTTCCTTCTTCATCTGCCGCCATTGCCAGCCGAGCGACCACGCGAGCGCGGCGGGGATTTGAATCATGGCGACCACGGCCCAACCGAACCAGAGATTCACTTGAGTGAACAAAGCGAACGCGAGTACAACAACCGCCATCGCTCCGATCAGCGCGACCCACACCGCCCGCACAGGCCGTAGCAAAACCAGCCCGACACCCGCCAACAAGCCAGCCGCCGCAAGCAACCCATACTCCACACCGCTCGACAATTTCCGCAGAAAATCTCCGCGTCGTAGATTACTGAACTGCGTGGCCGTAAGTTCCGGGCCAGAGATCAGCGGTTGGCCGCGTCGCCGCCACGGCGTGAAAAACTCGTCCACCTCGTCGGCAGCGAATCGCGTCTTGGGCTGTCCGCCGATGAACACCGTCTTGCCGCGATAAAATCCGGGTGGCTGATTCGTGGCCTGCTCGTAACTGATGTGCGCCAGAGTTCTGCCCGGCCCGTAATAACGAATCCAACGCTCCGCAAAATGCGCGGAGTTGGTGCGGAGAGTTGAACCGGATGCCAGTGTTGCCGCCACCCAGGTCATCGCGGGTTTGACTTCTGTGCCGGGATAAATCCTGCGGATGACGCCGTCGGGATCGCGTTCGGCCTGTGTCGGACCCCAGTGCGCTGTCGCGTCGCGCAGGACATCGTTCGGCGGGATGACGCTCAGGCCGACGATTCCTTTGCGTCGCGAATTATCCACTTCCGCGCCGAGCACCACGCGCCCGTGATTGCGGATGGCTTGAGCGAACTCAGCATCCCCCGCCACATCACGCGGATCGGTGAACCAGATGTCGAACACCACCATATCCGCGCCATCCGCCCGCAAAAAATTGAGCAGTCGCGCGTGCAGTCTGCGATCCCACGCCTGCCCGTAGGTTTGTTTCAGGCTGTTGTGGGACGCTTCATCCATCTCCACCAGCACGACGTCGGCGGGCGCGCTCGGCGCGGTGAACAGGAACGGCAGATCGTAGCTGAGACCGTTGAGCCAGTTGCCAACCGGCAGCGGACATAATTGCCATGCCACCAACGCCACGAGCGCGCCACCGAGCGCTGGTTTGAGTTTTTTGTGCTGCGTGAGTTTTCGGAAAAACATGCGTGGCGGCGAATGAGTGGCGTGAGTCTGTCGGATGCCGTCCGGCATGGGAAGCGGGTTTTGAGTTAATGCCATTCGGAAATTCAACTTGAGAATCCCAACGGGATTCAATCCTCCAGCCCAGCGGTTGCGAGGCACGAGCTACCCTGGGTAACCCATACCAAAAAATTTCAACCCCAACGGGGTTGCATCATCCTTTTGTTCGCAGGACTTCAACCCATTCAGGGTTGATGACCCTTTGACTCTTTACCCCTGGTAGCTCGTTCCTCGCAACCCAGGGCTAGATGATTCAACCCCCTTGGGGTTGGTGAACGGTGACACAACACTGGTTTTCATTTGTTCTATCGCAGCTTTTATTTCCGAACGCCGTCAGGTTTTGAGTGGCAATCTGGGCGGGTTGGTTCAGGATGATTCAGGGTTGAACATTCTGTCGTGAGGGTTCAACATCGCCGGACTTAACCAACTAAATTGAAACGAATCCGCGTTTAGAAACCATGAACACTCCATCGCTCCCCGCCACGAATCATCAACCGCAAAAATACTCCGGCCCTTCTGCTGCCGACGTTCTCGCGCAACGGAAACAATTCCTCAACCCCGGCGTGTTCCTCTACTACAAAGCCCCGCTCATGCTCGTCGAAGGTAGCATGCAGTATGTCTGGGATGATTCGGGCAAGCGTTACCTCGATGGACTCGGCGGCATCGTGACCGTGAGCGTGGGGCATTGTCATCCGCACGTCATCGCAGCGGGCAACAAGCAGAGCGAACTTTACCAGCACTCCACGACGATCTATCTGCACCCGAATGTCGGCGCGTTCGCCGAGAAACTCGCCTCCAAGATGCCGGGCGATCTCAAAGTCTGTTACTTCGTCAACTCCGGCTCGGAAGCCAACGACATCGCACTGCTCATGGCTCGTGCTTACACCGGGAACTTCGACATGATCGCGCTGCGCAACGCGTATCACGGCGGCAACGCTTCCGGCATGGGACTCACCGCACACAGCAATTGGAAATACAACGTCCCGCACAGCTTCGGCGTGCATCACGCCATCGCACCGTATCCGTATCGCGGCCCTTACGGTTATGACGACGCGGATGCCGGGCGCAAGTACGCCGCTGACGTGAAAGAAGTCATTGATTACGCCACGCCGGGAAAGGTCGCGGGCTTCATCGCGGAATCCATCCAGGGTGTCGGCGGTTTCGTGGAGTTCCCGCAAAATTATCTCAAGCAAACCTACGAACACGTCCGCGCGGCGGGTGGTGTTTGCATCGCGGACGAAGTGCAGACCGGCTTCGGCAGAACGGGCACGCACTTCTGGGGATTTGAAACGCAGGGCGTGATTCCCGACATCGTCACGATGGCCAAAGGCATCGGCAACGGTTGTCCGCTCGCCGCAGTCGTCACCACGCAAAAGATCGCGCAATCACTCGTGGGCAAAGTTCACTTCAACACGTTCGGCGGAAACCCCGTCGTCAGCGCGATGGGTAAAGCCGTGCTCGAAGTCATCGAGAAAGAAAAGTTGCAGGAGAA
>JANNAO010000098.1:0-4140 GCA_031384405.1 Verrucomicrobiota bacterium
CGGCGTGACTTGATGATGTTTCTGCTGACAATCCCCGGTGAAAAATTCAAAGTGAGCTGTGGACGGAATTTTTGCTCAAGCATTCTCTATTAATGAAAACAATTTGTCAGCGCCTCCATATGAAAAAACTCTCACTGAACATTCTTGCCGCATTGGTGGCGAGCAGCGTCGTTGCCGGGGAATTTCATGTCGCGCCGAGCGGCAATGATGCTAATCAAGGAACTCTTGCGAAACCGTTTGCAACTTTGCAGCGAGCGCAAGTGGCTGCCAGAACAATGGCAGGGCGCGAGGCCGTGACGGTCTTTGTTCACGAAGGCACGTATTATTTGCCGGCGACACTGATTTTTTCTGCGGAGGACTCTGGTAGCAGGGCCGCGCCCGTTGTTTACCAAGCGTATCAAAACGAGCAAGCGGTCATCAGTGGTGGGGTTCGTTTGAACAACTTGAAGTGGGAGAGTTTTCAGAACGGGATTCTGAGGGCGAAAGTTCCGCTGGGTTTTGTTTCGGATCAGATTTTTGTGGATGGCGAGCGCCAGCCTCTGGCGCGATATCCCAATTTCGATCCGAACGAGCGCCACTTCAACGGCTGGGCGAAGGATGCGATCAGTCCGGAGCGTGCGGCCCGATGGAACGATCCGACTGGCGGATTTATCCACGCGCTCCATTCCGCCGAGTGGGGTGGCATGCACTATGTCATCACCGGTAAATCCAATGACAACAAGATCTCCTACGAAGGCGGTTGGCAAAACAATCGCCCGATGGGAATGCACAAACGTCGTTTCGTGGAGAACATTTTTGAGGAACTCGATGCGCCCGGCGAGTGGTTCCTAGATGCAAAGAATAGTCTTCTGTATTTTTATCCGCCCGCCGGGCTGGAGGTGGCCAAAGCCACAATCGAGGCCGTCCATCTGAAGCACTTGATAGAATTCCGTGGCACGGAACAGTCGCCGGTGCGATTTTTGACGATCAGCGGGCTGACATTTCGCCACGCCGCGCGTTCTTTCATGGAGAACAAGGAGCCGCTGGTTCGGAGTGATTGGACCACATACCGCGGCGGCGCGTTGTTCTTGAACGGCACTGAGGATTGTGTGATCGAGAATTGTTTTCTGGATCAAGTCGGGGGCAATGCTGTGTTCGTGAACAACTACAACCGTCGGGTCACGATCCGTGGTTGTCATATCGCGAAGGCTGGCGCAAACGGCGTGGCATTTGTCGGCGATCGCGATGCGGCCCGCGTGCCGCGCGATTGGAACGATCTCTCCCAATCATTCGCTCATCTCGACCGCACTCCCGGACCCAAAACCGCCAACTATCCGGCTGACTGTTTGGTGGAAGATTGCCTGATCTACCTCTCGGGTCGCGTCGAGAAGCAAACCGCGCCGGTTCAGATCGAATTGTCGCAAGGCATTACCGTTCGGCATTGTTCGCTTTACGACGTGCCGCGCGCTGGCATCAACATCGGCGATGGTTGTTGGGGCGGACACGTGATTGAGTATTGCGACGTTTTTGACACCGTCATGGAAACCGGCGACCACGGTTCCTTCAACTCCTGGGGCCGCGACCGCTTTTGGAAATTGAGCGGGTTGGATTTGAACAATGATACGTCATGGGAAACCAACAAGGACATTGTGCTGCTCGACGCAGTGAAGACCACTATCATTCGGAACAACCGCTGGCGCTGCGATCACGGCTGGGACATTGACCTCGATGACGGCTCCAGCAATTACCAGATCTATAACAACCTCCTGCTGCACGGCGGCCTTAAGAACCGCGAAGGTTTCCACCGCCTTGTGGAAAACAACATCATCGTGGACAGCGGTTTTCATCCTCATGTCTGGTACAAGCACAGCCAAGACATCGTCCGGCGCAATATCATGTGGAGCGAGAAATATCTCCCTGCCGGTGGCATGCCCGCCACTCCTTGGGGCAAGGAAATGGACTACAACCTCGTCCATCGCGAAGGCGTTTCAGAGCCGCAACCTGCGACAAAAATGGCCGGACAATCCAAACGCGATGAACATTCGATCATCGCCGATGCGCTGTTTGTTGACGCAGCCAAAGGCGACTTCCGTGTGAAGGACGGTTCTCCCGCATTGAAGCTGGGCTTCGTGAATTTTCCGATGAACCAGTTCGGCGTGCAAAAGCCCGAACTCAAAGCGATCGCGCGCACTCCGGAAATTCCAAAAACGAGAATCCCTGCCGCCTCCACCGCGACTGCAAATTCCGCCCAGCGCACGAATTATTTCGCACAAGCCCAGGTCCGAAACATTTCCGGCCTCGGAGACCGCTCCGCGTACGGTTTACCGGATGAATCTGGCATCTTGGTGATGCATGTGCCCGATGACTGCAAGGCTGCGAAAGCGGGATTGAAAAAGGACGACGTGATCGTTGCTTGCGACGGCAAGCCGGTGCGAACGGTGAATGAGTTGCTCGCGCTCGCGAAAAGTGCGACCGGGAAAAAGCTCGCGCTCACCGTCAGCCGCCAGCAGCAGTCAGTGACGATTCAACTGACCAGCAGCAGCGACGCGTTCTAAATATCTCGTACTAACATATAGGTTTATCGTGGCTTTCCGGAATCTTGACTCGTCTATGAAATCAGCAATGCGAAAATATCTGCTACTTTTTCTTTTCTGCTGCGCATGGTTTCCCTTTTGCCAGGCGGCCATTGGCGCGCAGTACAAAAATTCTGATGGAAACAGCCTCTGGTACGACAAGCCGGCGATCAGTTGGGAAACGGAGGCGCTGCCGATTGGCAACGGCCGGCTCGGCGCGATGATCTTTGGCGGCGTCGAGCGCGAGCAAATCCAGTTCAATGAATCCAGCCTGTGGATCGGCGATGAGCAAGACACCGGCGCGTATCAGGCGTTCGGCGACGTGTTTGTCGCCTTTACCGCACAAGCCAATGCGACCACCACGAACTACCGGCGCGAACTTGATCTTGGCCGCGCGGTCCACACCGTCACCTACACGCGGGGCGGTGTGAATTTCCGGCGCGAGTATTTCGCCAGTCATCCGGCCAACGTCATGGTGTTTCGTTTTACTGCGGACAAACGCGGCGCGTATTCGGGGTCGGTGCTGCTGACGGACATGCACCAGGGCAAGATTGTCGCGGACGGCAACCGGCTGACCTCGTCGGGTTCGCTGGCCGGATACAAGTTTGAAGACAACGTCACGAATTATTCCATCGCGTTGGACTACGAGGCGCAGGTGCTCATTCTCAACGACGGCGGTTCGGTGAAAACGGCGGACGGGCGAATCGCGTTTGATGGCGTCAACAGCCTCACGATCTTCATCAATGCTGGCACTGACTATGTGAACCAGCGCAGCCGCCGTTGGCGCGGTGAACCTCCGCACGCCCGCAACTCCGCGCAGCTCAAGCAGGCAGCCGGGACATCGTTCAAGAAGTTGCTCGCGGCGCATGAGGCGGATTATCAGAAACTTTTCGACCGCGTGACGCTGAAGCTCGGAAACTCTGCCAGCAAACTTCCGACTGACGTGCGGCTCTTGAAATACTCCGAGGGCGCGCGCGCGTTGGATCTGGAGACGCTGGTCTTCCAATACGGTCGCGACCTGATGATCGCCTCCTCGCGCGACGCGCTGCCCGCCAACTTGCAGGGCCTTTGGAACAACAACAACCGCCCGCCGTGGCGGAGCGATTACCACACGGACGTGAACGTGCAGATGAATTACTGGATGGCGGACCAGGCCAATCTTGGCGAATGTTTCCTGCCCTACGCGGTGTGGTTGAACTCGATTCGAGAGGCTCGCAAAGCGGAAACGAAACAGGTTTTCAAAACACGCGGCTGGACGATGCACGCGGAGAATGGCGTCTTCGGCGGTTCAACGTGGGAATGGGTCGAGTCCGGCAGCGCGTGGTGCATGCAAAACATCTGGGATCACTACGCGTTCACCGGCGACAAAGAATATCTCCGGACGCTCGCCTACCCGATGATGAAAGAGGTCTGCGAGTTCTGGCAGGACCGGCTGAAGGCGTTGCCCGACGGCACGCTCGTTGCGCCCAATGGTTTTTCGCCGGAGCACGGCCCGCGCGAGGACGGCGTTTCCCACGACCAGCGGCTCATCTGGGATGTCTTCAACAACACCGTGGCCGCCGCCGACGCTCTCGGCATAGATCGTGAG
>JANNAO010000116.1:0-1928 GCA_031384405.1 Verrucomicrobiota bacterium
GAAACATTCGGTCCGTGTGGTGTTCCTGTGAAGTGTGGCAGCACCCGCATCCACCCACACATAAGCCGGTCGCAGACCGGCGCTCCGGCCGCGCGGAATTTCCGAAAGGCATTAAGATAAAACGTCGAAAAGAAATGGTGATTGGTGATGTCATTGAGTTGATGGCGGTGAATGGTCTGTTACGTCGGGGGTGGCCATGCAGACGAACGGAAACGGGATAAACATTTTCATGGTCAATTCACCGTGGCCGGGACGTCGTGAATCCGAAATGCCCCGCCGGTTTAGTGCTATTTCACGCACGGTTATTTGGCGATTGTCGGCAGCGCGAGATCATCCGGCTTCACGCCTTTGCGGTAGCCGTCGAAATTATAGGCTGAGGGTTGGAAGTCACCGACTAATTGCACATCCGCTCTGGCTGGAACTTCCATTCCGAGTCCCCAATACACACTGTTGACGAGCAGACGGCGCAGGCTTTCGTCGCGCAAATCCGTCGAGCTTCCCATCGTGGTGCAGAAAACTTTGTTCGTCCTGCCCGCCTCGTTCTTGTGAACGCGATACCACGCGAGCGGTTGGTGCGGATCGTTCTTGGTGGGATGCAGCGGCGCGTCGGGAGTTGTTCCCGCCAGGATGTCAGCACGCACGAGAATTGTGGAGTCCGGCTGGGGATTCACCTTGTAGCAGCCGGTGTCGGCAAAGATGTTTCCAACGCCGCGCAACAAAACATCATCCTTGAGCGAGGGATCAATCACGCCGCGCGTGGCTTCCTTGTGATTTTCACCGAGATGGCTGACCCACGTTTCGCCGAGCACCTGCCGCCCAAAACCACCCGGCCAGATTTTGCTGTTGTGGGAATATTTTGAGTAAGCCGAGTTGGTGGGGTTTTTGTAGGCGAACGCGTGCGTGCTGGTTCGAAGGCCGATGATTGGTTTGCCCGCTAGATACGCGTCCACGAAATGCTTCATGTCCGCGTCCGGCCAGTGGCGGAAGCGCAGCGACATCACAATGGCATCGGCATGATCGAGCGCTTCTGCGCCGGTGATATTTCCGCCCGCGTTCGGATCAATCGTGCCGTCCTTGGAATTCAGCGAGAACAGCACGGTGCATTTGAAGCCGTGACGCACGGCGAGAATTTTCGCCATCTGCGGCAAACACTCCTCAGAACGATATTCCTCGTCGCCCGCGAGAAACACGATGTGCTTGCCCGCGCCCGGCCCGGACTTGCCTTCGTAAGTAATCGTTTCCGCCGCGAGACTGCGACCCGACAACAGCGTCAACGCCGCCGCGACGATCAAGATTGTAATGCGACAAGTCATGGTGTTTTTCATAATGGATGCTGGGTTCATGGGAACAGAATATTCAGCCGTGCGCCATACCTCGAATGGATTATTTCGGAAGACAGGGTGATTACAGTCGGGTCAGGGAAATCTGACTGGATTGGTAGGGCGCGTCACTCCGTGCGCGCCGTGCTTGGCCAGACAGACGACGGCGCGCAGGGACTGACGCGCCCTACCTCCTGTCGTTTATTGCCTGCGCCTCGGCGATCACAGCGACGGCAACGCCACGCTCCGGCCTTCAGCTTTGTATTTTTCGAGCAGCACTTTCAGGCGTTGCACAATCGCCGGTTTCTCGGCATGGAGGTTTTTGCTCTGCGCGAGATCGTCGCGAAGATTGTAGAGTTCACCGGCGAACTGGTTCGTCTGATAGCCGCGCTCCTGCTTGAACCACTCTGGCTCGCGGTTGCCGTCGCCGCTGCGCGCGTCAATCAAGACCCAGTCTCCCTGCCGGATGGCGAGGCTTCCGTTGGCGCTGTGCAAAACCGTCGCCTCACGGATCGGCTTGGAAAGTTTTTGCCCCAGCAACGCGGGCAGAATGTTGCAACTGTCTTCGCCGGCGTCCGTCGGAAGTTTCCCGCCGAGCATGACCGCGCA
>JANNAO010000187.1:0-6506 GCA_031384405.1 Verrucomicrobiota bacterium
CCGGAATACCGTCCAACCAATCTGAAGTGGTAGCGATGTCCCAGAGTGCTCCAGTGCCCGACCAAACAAGATTCTTGGGAACGTAAGGTGAAACAACGAGGTCAACATTGCCAGCGGTGACGACGACTGAAACCGTCGAACCGCCGACTGTGCCGCTACCGCCGATGAGCGCCGCATAACCACCACCGGAAGTGATGCTGCCGCTCGTTTGAGTGATGAGGCGATATGTTCCGAATCCGAGAGCCGTACCACCTGCGTTGTTGATGAAGAATGTATTTCCGCCGATGGCCAACGTGCCTTGGGCAACTACCAATGAAGGGTGCGTTAAATCCCCTCCGAATCCAGTCGGTGTAAAGGTCAGATTGATATTCTTGGTTGAGAGATCAACAATCGCACCTGCGTCAGCGACGATAGCTGCTGCTGTTGTTCCAATGGTAGAACCTGTGCCGCTCCCGCCGAAACCAAGGGTTGTCGGAACGAACGTCACTGCACCCTGCAACGACAAGTCGAAGATCGCGCCTGCGCCAACGTTCGCATTTGCGCCAGTTCCGAGAGCACTCGGGCTATTGATCTGGTTAGAAGCAGCGTTGAAAGACCATTTGCCGACGTAGGTATTGGCTTGAGCGAAAACGAGAGTGCCCAAACCAGATGTATTAAGAACTGTGTCAGCCGCACCGCCGGCAACGAGACTGTTCCCCGCCGCGAGGGTTCCAACCGTGAATACGTCGCTTGCGCTGGTCGTGCTGAGATTACCACTCGTGGCAGCATGCGCTCCTACGGCAACGCCGTTGATGCTGGCCGTACCGTTCATCCGGATCGTCCCACCTTTGTGAAGAGCCAGAGCGAATTGATTGAGAGTCACCCCTTCGATTTGAAGTACACCTGTATTCGTGACAGTCGCCGTATTGGCTAGGCTGAATACAGCAGCATTTTGCACAATCAATGTTCCTTCAACGATTGTGATCGGCGCAGTAGCACGGAGATTGTTTGCTCCGGACAAAATCCAAGTGCCTGCGCCTTGCTTACGAACACCTGAGATTCCGGTCGTTACCGTAGGACTTTGCGACAAGTATTCAATTGTGTTTGTACCTGTGTTCGAACCATTCAAAATGAAAGTCACACCGCGCGTAGTGCCGCCATCATGGAACACGTTCGTCAAATAGAGGGTGGCGGAGGAATTAGCAGCATTGTTCACCAAGTTATAAATTCCGTCTGTTGATGAAGGGACGCGGATTCCAACGGGCAAGGTGAACCTTTGGAGATTGGTCACAGCAGCATTCAACGTCACGCTGCCGTTATGGGAAAGACATAGCGTGCCTGTTTCCGGCAAAGCCACTGTGTTTAACTGTTGAGCACTCGGAGAAAAGAATGCGTATCTTCCACAGTTAGCGGTGTCAAAAATAATACTCCCCAGCATCCGAGCTTTTCCATTCGCCACAGTCGCATCATCAATAATTACCGGATTGCCCGCCCCGCCAATACCGCCAAGGAGAGGCGCGTTAAAAGTCGCAGTATCACCGTTGACACCATTGTTTACTACATTGTTCAGAACGCCGGGAACCGCATTGCCAATCCAGTTGGAGCTACCAGCCCAAAGGGCATTCTGCGGTGCATTGGACCATGTTTGACTTGCCGCGAACGCCGAAGGCGCAGCGATGGCTGCCAGCAATGCGGCGACGCGCATCGTGGCTTGTTTGAGTGTTTGGATGGTTTTCATTTTATAACTTGGGGTTGTATCTGGTTGGGTTTGGCTCGGTGGTTGTTGGTAGGGTTGGCAGTTAATTCGCTTGATTCAAATCAAAGGCTCGCGGCGAGACTACTCGCAATCGCGTCGGTAAAGGATGTTGTTTGGAACGTCATTGGGACTCACAAATGTTCGCACACATCCACCCTGCTATTACATCCCCATTTCTGGTGAGCGGCGGGGGACAGGACTGGTGAGGGCGCAGATTTCATCGCTCAGTCGTGATCCCTGAACCGGGAGTCGTCCCTCGTCCCAAATTCTTTGCCACGGCCTCCGTGCGCGAGCGCACATGGAGCTTCTCGTAAATCTTTCGGATATGCGTGTGGACGGTGTCGTAGCTGATGCTCATGGCCTGGGCGATTTCCTTGTAGAGAAATCCCTTGGTCAGATGTACCAGCACTTCATTCTCGCGCGGGGTCAAATTCTCGAAATCTTTGGAGGACTTTCCCGCTTGCTGAAATGACGCGACGACTTTGCGGGCGATGTGGCTGGTCATGGGTGAACCGCCGGCTTGCACATCGCGCATGGCTTCGAGCAATTCCGCCGGTGGCGTTTGCTTGAGCAGATAACCCGTCGCTCCCGCCGTCAATGCTTGGAAGATGAGGTCGGTGTTCTCGTACACGGTGAGCATCACGATCTGTGTGCCGGGCAAGTGCGGTTTCAACTGGCGCACACATTCGACGCCGTTGATGCCGGGCAGGTTGATGTCCATGAGCACGACATCCGGTTTGTGCTTGGGCAAATCCGCGAGAGCAGCCTCGCCACTGGCGTGCGAGCTGACGCACTCGAAGCCGTCGGACAACTCGATGAGTTTCGAGAGGCTGCCACGCAAGCGCGTGTTGTCCTCGACGATGGAGACGCGGATATTCGCGACGGGTTGTTCAGTTGCTCGTGCCATTTTTTTTGGTTTCATAATGTTCAACTTGAGTTGTCGTCACCGCCAGTCGCCAGTTCAGGTGAGCGGCGAAGAGTTAATAGCTTAATTGTTGATAGTTGATAGTTGCCAACTCCGACGACTATCAACTCACAATACTATCAACTCTCATTGCCACTTTCGTTCCCCTGCCCGGCTCGCTCGTGATGAGGCACTGGCCGCCGATCGCTTCCAACCGCTTGCGGAGATTCTCCAATCCGTGCCCGGAGGAAATCCGGCCAGCGCTTGCAGACTCTGCGCTCTTGTCGCTTGGTTCAAGACCACAGCCGTTATCCTCGATGATCACGGTGAACGACTGAGGTTCGAGCGCGAGGCGCAGCCACACTTCCGAGGCGCGCGAATGTTTGACGACGTTGTTCAGCGTTTCCTTGATCGCGAGAAACAAGTTGTGCCGCACTTCAGCGCGCAACGGATGGCCGGGTAATTCCGCCGGTAGATCAAGGCGACAGCGCACGTCCGCCACGCTGAGATATTCCTGCGCGAACTTGGTGACGTACGTGACGAGGCTGTCCAACGAATCGTTGTGCGGATCCACAGCCCACACGATTTCGTCCATCGAGAGCGTGAGTTCGCGGGACATCTCGGAAATCTGGCTGACGTGATTGTGGATGTTCTCCACGGAATCGCGCCGAGCGAGTTCGCTCAACAGCGAGATATGCGTCAACCCCGCGCCGAGGTCGTCGTGAATGTCTTTTGCGATGCGTGCCCGGTCGCGTTCCACGGCGCGCTGGCGTTCGGCGATTTCCAATTTGCGGCGCAACTTCCGCAAGCCAATCCGCCGCACGGCGATCACCACACTCAGCACCAGCGCAGCCACCGTCAGCACCCTGAACCACCAGGTCTCGAAGAAGCGCGGCTCGACCTTGAGCGCGAGTTCGGCGCCGCGCTCGTTCCACACGCCGTCGTTGTTGCAGGCGGTGACTTGAAAGGTGTAATCGCCCGGTGGCAGAAAGTTGTATCGCACCTTGCGCAGTGTCCCCGCCTCGATCCATCCGGGATTCAACTCCTTCAAGCGATAACGGAAACGCACGCGGTCCGGCGACGTGAAACTCAACGCGGTGAATTCAAAATCCACGAACCGTTTTCCCGGCGGCACAGTCAATGTCCGCGCAGAACCGTCGCGCTGCGTTGGCGTTTGCGGCTCGCCGTCCACCAGGGATTGTTCGATGACGACAAGCGGAGGTTGAGAATTCGCGAAGACTTCGCCCGGCGTCACGGAGACGACGCCGTTCAACGTGCAGAACAACAGACGGCCATCGCGCGTTCGCCATGCCGCAGGTTGGTATCCACCCGAACATTCTTCCGAAGGCAATCCGTCGTATCGCCCATACGACGTCAGATGGATGATGTTCCCCCCTGAATGGCGATAGGAATCCAACTCGGATTTCGTCACGCTAAAAATTCCGCGCTGCGTCCCCACCCACAACCGCCCGGCATCGTCATCAAGGATTTGGCAGATGACATCGTCCGGCAAACCATCCTCCGACGTGAAGCGCGTGAACACGCCGTTTTGGAAACGCAACAGTCCCCCGCGAAACGTGCCGACCCACACCGTGCCATTCGTCTCCGCGTGCAACGACCAGATCGGCTGCCCCGCCAAGGCATCTGTCGCACGATACGAATCCACTCGGTCAGCGTTGCGCGTGGGTTCGATCCGGTAAAGCGTTCCATCCCCCGCGCCAGCCCAGATCACGCCGTCCGCTCCTTCTGCCAACGCCCGGATGTCCGTCCGCGCGACTCCATCTACGGGATTGAATTGTTTCACCTGCGAACCTGACACCCGCGCCAGTCCGGTCTTCGTGCCGATCCATATCCGTCCGTCGCGCGCGTTCAAAAGAGTTTTGACGCCGTGAACCGCAGGATTGAATTGAGTGAATCGTTTCTCGTCGCCGGAAAATAAGTCTTCATCGCCCGCGCTCGTCCAAAACAATCCATTCCTGTCCTGCGTGATGCTGAACACAAACCCTCGACGCAAACCGCTGGGCAAATTGAACGCGCGCCACTCTTTATTGAACCAGCGATGCAGTCCGCCGCCAAACGTCCCCACCCAGATGCCGCCTTCGGAATCTTCTGTCACGCTCACCGCCGTCCGCACCGCCGGGCCTGTACCCGGAGACAGAACAGTGAATCGTTTTTCCCGCACGCGCACCAACCCGCCACGATCCACCCCCGCCCAGATGTTTCCTTCACGGTCTTCATGAAAACAATCCACGCGTTCACCGGGAAAGTATTCCTCCGAAGCCAACTGCCTTGCACGACCATCAGCGCGGATGTGAAAGATTCCTCTCCCGTAATCGTAAAGCCAGACGTCACCGCTCGCGTCCTGATGTAATCCAGTCCGATCACGCCAGCCGGTCAACAGATCACGAGCCGTCTCCAACTCATAAACCCACTCCCGGCCACGCGCTTTGCGCACGCGGTTGTTCGCCACGCTCCAGACATCGCCATTGGGCAGCACGCGCAGAAACATCGTGTTCAAGACCGGCTCACCATTCGTCGGCGTCATGCTCTTAAACTGTTTCCCGTCCCAAAATGCAATCTGCCGATCCGTTCCGACCCAGATTTTTCCACCCGAATCAGCCACGAGACAATTGATGCCCGCTCCATCCAGTCCGCCGTTATTCGTCACCGCCTCGAAATCATTTCCCACCAACCGCCACAGCTTCTGATCCCGACTGCGACACCAGATAACGCCATCGGCATCTTCCACGGCAAGTTCGCCCGCACTCGCTCCGGGGGGACGCAACATCGTCCAACCATTCGTGCCACCACCACCCGCCCAACGGATCAACTCGCCCGTGTGCAACAGAAAAATTGGCGCGTTCGACCGCGTCCCCACCAACGAGACGAGGGCGTCCGCTGAACCGCTTCCCTGCCATTCCAAATTAAAACGCCCTCCGCGATACGACGTCACCGAACCGTCATACGTGTTGATCCACAGAACCCCATCCGGCGTGACGAACAGCCGACGCACCCGCGCGTTCTTCAGTTCAGGTGTTGTCTCAGGGTAAAAGTTCACGCACCGCTGGCCATCAAATCGCGCGAGGCCGTTGTAAGTGCCGACCCAGAGATAACCATCCGGCGTTTGCGCGATGGCCGTCACCGAACTGTTCGGCAACCCACGTTCCCGTGTCCACACGTCAATGAGGTAATCGCCGTTGCCACTTTCCGCCGCGTGCGAAGCAATGGAAAAAGCCAGAGCGAAAACGAGAAGGAAAACTTTTAGCCACGGATGAACACAGATGAACACGGATGAATCATCAAGCGGACAACTCGTGAGCAGAGTCGTCGGCTCATCGCGTCGTTTGTTCAAACTTGGATTCACGACCTCAAACTGCCTTTGCCACGCGCCGAGAACAAGAACGGAGTCGCAAGTGCCGTGTGATTCGAGCAATCAGCCGGTCTTCGGTTCTTAATCATAATCTCCCAAGAGATCAGGGAGATTAGGAAAATGATCGCGATTAAGATTAATCCAGAGACATGCCGTCGGAAACCAATCGGAGAAACGCAGAGGACGCAGAGGAAAACCAAACACTGACAGCACACCGTTCGGGGCTTGTATTCCCTTCCGCAATTCTCCGCGTCTCTGCGTTTCTCCCGCCAGAGTTCGGCTGCATCGTTCGAGTTTAGACCTCAGACTTTAGCCTTGAGACTTCCCCCACCCTTTTCGATGCACGCATAGGCATTGTGATTGTGGATGCTCTCCTGATTCTCCGCCTCCACTTTGTACCACATCACGTCGGGATGCGCGTTGAGTTTCAACGCCACATTGCGCACGAGGTCTTCCACGAACACGGGATTCTCATACGCGCGCTCCGTCACCGCCTT
>JANNAO010000079.1:0-7398 GCA_031384405.1 Verrucomicrobiota bacterium
GTTGGGGGGTGGTTATCCCGGGCGGGGGGGGGGGGCTGCCGGCCTCGGTTGTGGGTCTGGCGTCGGGCGGGTGGGGGGGGGCCACTTTTCCCCCCCCCCCCGTGGCCGGGCGCGCCGCCTCCCCCACTACCCGATTCATGCGGAGAGAACTTCAAAAATTCCAAGGTTGTCCAATGGGAAATGGAATCAAAGTTCAACTCGCTGAACCAGTGCGCGACTTTGCTTGGCTTACAGATTATCTCCAGACGAACGTGAACATCGGTGACATCATCGCCACGTTTCCGAAGGACGACGAGCATTTGCGTGAGGCGGTGAAATCGTGCGCCGGACTGAGGCTGGTGCGGCAGGAGCCGTGGGAATGTCTGGCGTCGTTCATCCTCTCCTCCACAAAACAGATCGTGCAGATACGGCAGATCGTCCGCGCACTGAGCGAGCGTCACGGCTCGCGGGTGATCGTGCCGCATGGCGAAGCGGAGCGATTCGATTTTCCAACCGCAGATCAATTGTCCGTTTTGAGCGAGGCTGATTTGCGCGCGTGCAAGATGGGTTTCCGCGCGCCGTATCTTCTGGCGGCAGCGCGGCGCGTGGCGTCGGGGGAAATCAATCTTGCGGCTGTCGGTGGCATGGAATTGTCAGTGGCACGCGATGAATTGATAAAGCTCGACGGCGTGGGTGAAAAGATCGCCGACTGTGTGCTGTTGTTCGCTTACGGATTTCCGGCGGCGTTTCCCGTGGATGTCTGGGTGCGCCGCGTGTTGACGCAGTTTTATTTTCGCGGACGAAACGTGAAGCCAGAGCGATTGCGGCGATTCATCGAAAAACATTTCGGCGCGAACGCCGGTTACGCGCAGCAATATCTTTTTCACCACGTCCGGCTGACGAGCGGGAAAAGCGATCTGAGCCAGTCAATCGATTGAGTTTCTACTGATTCAGCGAAAGGCGGTAGAACACCGTTGGGTTCGCCGGATTCACGGGGATGCTCATCGAGTTAGTCGCTGTTGAGCCGGCCACGTTGAACCACGTTACTCCCAGACCTGCATTGATGGAGTTCGTCTGCGCCTGCAATGTCCAGCCGGTGTGACTTGATGGCCATGAGAGCGTGAGGTTATTGCCCGCGACGCTGAACGTGATGTTCGCGGGCGTGGTGGAAACCGCGCTGCTCACCGAGATCGTGCCGGTGGTGTTCAAGGTGTTCGTCGTCCAAACCAATCCCGAAGTCAGCGAGGGCAGTGTGATGCTGCTGAATGAACCGGTGTAGCTCGGCGCGTTGAACAGTTTGAAGCTGTCGCCCGCTGCGAGTGTGCCGGAGATGTTCGTGACTTGCAGCGCGCCGCCATAAGTGATCGCGCCGGTCTTGTTCACCACGTCATTCGTAAGCGGTGTGTGGCTGATCTCCATGACGGTTGTGCCGGAGAGCGTGAGTGAATTGGTGAACGTGATCGCTCCGATGCTGGCGCTGGGGGCGAGTGTTGCGCCGGGTTGAATTGTCGTCGCGCCGCCGAGCGTGCCGTTGCCGCCGAGGGTTGCGCCGTTGGCAACAGTGAGTGCGCCGGTTGCGGCGGCATTGTTGGCGTGAACCAACAACGTGCCTGCGCTCACAGTGGTCGCGCCGGTGTGAGTGGAATTACCGCTCAACGTCAGCGTGCCCGTGCCGGTCTTCGTGAAGCCATTCGTGCCGCTGAAGAATCCGGCGAAGGTCGTGGAAGAATTGTCGCCGCCGAAAGCGAGCGAGCCGCTGGTGAGTTTGACTTCGCTGCTCGCAACGCCGGTGAGTGAGGCGATGGTTTGAGACTGACCGCTGAGGTTTTCCAATTTGGCGGATGCACCGGCGAGATTGACGACGGTGGTGGAGGGCAGCGAGCCGCGCGTGGTGATGCCGACGTTATCGAGCGTGGCATTTGCGCCAGCGGTGTGCAGCGTCTGAAGTTCTGCGGCGGACAGGGCGCGATTCCAAGTGCGCACTTCGTTGTAGCTGGCGTTGGCGGTGTTGTCCGGCCATTGCGAGCGACCGAGCCAGCAGTTGGTGTCGTTCATCAGTGCGAGCGTGTTCGTGGTGTTGAACGTGCCGCGCGCCGCGCCCAGAGTGCTGTTGGTTGAAGCGGCGCGATACCAAGTGACGCGAGTCGTGCCACCCGCGCCTGCGCCGGGTTCGATGACCATGGCGATGTGAAATTCCACGCCGAGTGTGTAGGGCTGGTTTGAATCATCGGCAGTGCCAGTGCCTGCCGTGTCCACCCACTCGACACGATCCTGCGTGAGCACTGTGGTGCGCGTCCAACTCATCATCAAGTTCTCCGTCGTGCCTGAACCGAAGTCGAAAATGCGCGCCCAGTTCTGCACGGAAATTTGTTTGGCCCACAACTCAAGCGTCACGGGCGTCGTGCTGTTGGGCAGGACTTGATCGCCGAGGTCAACGTAGTCAGACGTGGCTTGAGTGCCGCCTGCCAGAGTGATTTCTGTTCCGGTCAACGTGGTGTTGTTCGCGCCGACATCCACGACGGTGGCGTTCTGTGCGCCGACGGAATCAATGTAGTTGCCATTGAAACTCCAGCGATGTGCGAGGCTGAGGCTGCTGGCCGCGAGTCGCAAGGTTCCGTTGCTGATGGTGGTCGCGCCGGAGTAAGTGTTGGTGTTGGCGAGCGTGAGCAAGCCGCTGCCAGATTTCACGAGAGAGTTAGTTCCAGCAATCGCACCGCTGCCCTCGAAGGTGTAATCCTTGGTGGCGTTCACCACGAGCGCGGCAGGTTGGAGCGTGCCGGTCAGCGCGATGGCTGTATTATTTGAGCCAACGTCGTTGAACGTGACCGAGTCATTCGTGGTGAAGAAGCTCGCGGCGTTCGTGGCGTTCAACCAGTTCGCCGTGGTGTTGATGTCCCAAGCGTTGCCGATGCCGTCGCCTTTCCATGTCAACGATTGCGGGCCACTGGCCGGAGCGTTTGTGACGAAGATCGTTCCGTTATTGGTCAACCCGCTGACGTGCCACGCGAGTCCGCCGCTGAGTGTCGGAAGATTGTAAGTGGTGAACGAACCGGCGTAGGTGGTGGCGTCAAAAATCTTGTAGCTGTTTCCGAGCGTGAGCGTGCCGGACAGATTCGTGACTTGTAACGTGCCGCCGTAGGTGAGGAGGTTTCCCGCGTCGAGCAAGTCGCGCGTGCCGGAAGTTTTATTGATCTCGATGACGGCGATGCCGCCGGCTCCGAAGGTGACGTTGTTGGTGCAGGTGAGTGTGCCGATGGCGTTATTGCCGGGGGCGATTCTGCCGTTGGCGGTGACGTTGCCGCCGAGGGATCCCGTTCCGGCGAGTGTGCCGGACGCGCCGATGGTGACGGCTCCGTTGGCTTGCGATGCTGCGCCGTTCATCAACAACGTGCCGCCATTCACAATAGTCGTTCCGGTGTGCGCGATGTTTGTGCCTGTCCAAGTCCAAGTGCCGGTGCCGACTTTGGTGATGTTGATTCCATTGTAAGTATTGCCGCCGAACGTTGCGCTGGTATTCAGGCCGCCGATGCTCCAAGTGCCGGTGAGTCCGCCGTTGCCGCCGGGCGCAGAAATGTTGCAGCCGACTTCGCCGGAGAGTTCGCCGATGGAAATGGTCGCACCAGTGCTGGCGCGGTTTTGCATGCTGACGAGACGTTGGAGATTGATTTTGCCGTTGGGGAATCCCGCAGCGTTCGCGATGCGGAAATCGCCGCCGCGATCTGCGACTGTGGAGTCGTTCACATCCGTGGTGACATTGAGTTGTCCGGTGAAGCTCGACCAAGTGCCGCTGATGTCGGCGCGAACATACGGAGTCCACAGGAACAATGTGCCGCCGCCCGTGCCGCTGCCTGCGAGGACGCAACGCCAGTCGAGATTCAAATAATTCACGGTGTTGGTGACGATGTTCAAATTCCACGAAGTCGTCTGCGTGGTGTTGTTATCAATGAACATTGTGATGGTGCCGCCCTGCATGAGGATCGTGGGCGTGCCAGAACCGAAGCCGCCGGTGTTCGCTGCGTCACCGCCGAGAGAAATGCTGCCGCCGCTGATGATTGAGGTGCCGGAGAATGTGTTCGCGGCGACGAATGCCAGATTTCCCGCGCCGAGTTTTTGAAATGCGCTGCTGCCAGTGAGAACACCGAGCAACGTGAACTGGTCGCTTCCGTTGAACACTTCAATGGAGTTCGTGCCGCCGGAGATGGTGATGCCACGGTCGGTGTAACATTCACCGAGGATGCGGAGTGTGGAACTGCCGGTGATGAGCAGGTTAGTGGGGCTGTTGTTGGGCGGGCTGCCGAGTGAACTGGGATCGCCCACGCCATCGAGTTCCGGCACGGCGAGCGTGCCTCCGCCTGCGACGACAGTGCGTCCGGTGAAGGTGTGGTTGATGCCGCTGACGGTGAGCGTGCCCGTGTTGGATTTCAGCAAGCCGCCCGATCCCATGATGATGCCTGCGCCAGCCAACGTGTAGTTCGCCGTGCTGTCCACGACGAGGTTCGAGATGAGGAGCGAGCCGGAGAGATTCGCGGTGAGATTGGAAATGCCAACGGAATCGAAGCGCACGGTGTCTTGCGGATAGAAGGAATCTTTGACAACACCGTTGAGCCAGTTGCTGCTGATGGCGAGGTCCCAGGCATTGACGTTCTGGCCGCCTGTCCAAGTGAGTGTGGCGGGTGCGCGAGGAGTTTTGATGACGAGCGCGATCTGGCCGGGTGGATTGGTGAACACGTAGGGATAACCATCCAGCCCTTGCGCGAGCAGATTGTTGATGTTGCCGGTGAGTGTGCCGGTGTAATTCACGAGTGGATAGACCGAGCCGGGTGGCAAGGTGGGATCGAGCAGCCTGAAAACAAATGTGTTTGTGCCGGTGATGACGAGGTTGCCGTTGATCTGGACGAGGTCGTTGGTCTTGATCGTGCCGGTGGGATCGTCGGAGAGATCGAAGTTGCTGCGCGTGCGACCGGAGAGCGTGACGGTGTTCGCGATGGTGAGTGTGCCGGGCGAATTGTTCCCCGCCGCGCCGGGCGAGAAACCAGCCGCTTCTTCAAATTTGACAGTTGAACCCACAACGCCTGTTCCGCCGAGCCGTCCGTCGTGCCACACGCCGCCGCGCACGGTGACGGGTGAACTGGGCAAAACTCCGTTCACGAGGAGCGGGCCTTCGCTGACGAGTGTCGCGCCGGTGTAAGTGTTCGTGCCGAGCAACGTGAGTTTGCCCGCGCCGCCCTTGGTGAGTTTCATCGTGCCGATGAGTGAACCGCCCGCGCTGTTGAAGGAATAATCTTTGGGCGAATGAACGCGGACATCGGACGGCGAAAGATTTCCCGTGATGGCGATGCTGGTGTTGTTTGATCCGGTGGAATCGAACAGGACGGATTTGCCGGAGGCGAACGTGGTGGAGAGGGTGTTGCTGATCCAGAGATTGTTGGTGAACCAGCTTGAGGTGAGTGCTTCGTCCCAGACGTTCCCGGCGTTGCCGCGCCAGACGAGTGCGGCGTCGGACACGGGCGGGACAGGAACGGCGGGCATGTCGTGACCGAGATAATAATCCACGTAGCTCGCCTGGTAGTAACCCTTGTAGGTGTTTTGCACGCGATACATCGGGTTTTGCATGAGGCAATAGATGCGGTTCGTCGCGACGATCTTCGTCGTGTAGATGCGGAGGTGGGCGTAGTCGCTTCCAACGAGGACGATTTCCTCGCGCCAGTCACCAAAGAGGTCGCCCCACAATGCTGCGCGTCCGCCGTAGGCTTGGTGCGTGGAAAAAGCGCCATCGTCGTTGTAGATGCTGAAGATGCGATCCGCACCGCCAGTGGTCGGATTGAATTTGTTGATCACCGGATTCAACGCACCACTGCCCGCGCCGTCCTCGAATTCGCGCAGCACGTCTGCATCCCACCAGATCGCCTCGGGCGCCCAGAGGTTGTTGACGTAAATCTGCGTGCCCTTCGCGTCGTAGATGCCGGGTTGTGTGGAATACATCTCGCACCCGCGATTCGTGGGTGTCAGGTCCAGCGTGATGCCGCGCCCGACATCGGTCTGCGAACCGGAATACCATTTCTTGTAGAGATCGCCGCTTTGCATGTCCTGCAACGACGTGGCGAGCAACGTCGCGTTGTTCTGTTGGATGGAATACATCTCCAGACCGGCGCGCTCGGGATCAATGTCGGTGACGTGATAACGATCCCCGTGGACGAGTTCGGTGGAGTAGAGCGTGTAGGGAACACCGTTGGTGAGTTCAGTGATGATGCTGGCGATGCGGACGATGTCGTCTTTGCCGTCGTGATTTACGTCGGCGACGCGGAGTTGATGACCTTCGGAATCGTTGTGGCCATTGGGCGTCTGATATGTCCAGCGTTGGGTGAGGACGGAATCCCGGTAATCCCACGCGACAGTGATGCGTTGGAAGTCACCGTCTAGGATACGATTTTCGCCGGAGAAAATGATGCTCGGATGAATGCCGTCGAGATACGCGATGCCGGCGTGCATGTTCAACGGGCCGTGGGCGAAGTAGGGATTGGGAATCGTGGCGCGGGCTTTTTCCACGCCGGTCATGCCGTCGAGGATGGAGAGGAATTGAACCGTGTTGTTGTTCGTCACGATCTGCGAACTGTCGGAGAAGATCGTGCCGTTGGCGGTGCGGACGATGACTTCCGCTTTCCCGTCGCCGTCGAGGTCATAAACGGTCACGTTGTCTTTATCGCCAACGCTGATCGCAGCGGCGTCGGGTTCGTAAGTGTTCGAGGTGTTGGTGCTGTTGAAACCCATGTTCATCTGCCAGAGAAAAGTGCCGTCGCGCTTGTAAGCCTGGAGATATTGTTCCATGCCGCCCGTCTCCGAGAGGCGATCCACGAGATAATCAAACTCGCCGTCGCCGTCGAAATCACCGAACCACGAGAACTTCACATCGTACGGCGCAGCCGGGCCGGGCACGACGAGAGGGAGCGCAATGTACTGTCGCACGGGCGAATTCGCCGCGAGGCCGTAGGTGGCACTCGGAGTTTGCTCCACGCCGCCGATGACGGGGCGGACGTACCAGGCGTTCGTGACGGTGAAGTTCGCGCCCGTGTCGAGGAAGTCCGTGGTGTTGCTGATGACGCCGGACAAATTGATCTTCACGCCCGCCGCGCCGTTGGCGGAACGATAGACATTGAAACCCACATCGCTCGGATCCGTGGCGAGCAATCGCCAGCCGATGTAAGCCTGGGTGGTGGCCGAGTGCAGCACCACGACACCGCGTCCGAGTTTTTCAGACTGGCGTTGGGCAAGGGCAGGGGACGCGGCGAGCAAGATCGCGCCGAGCGCGAGAGTCAGGATTTTTTTTAATCCGCACACTGAATTGGAACGGCGGAGAGTAGTGGGGCAGGGCGTCCGCGCCGGGCCGGGGGGGGGGATAGCGGAAAGTGGGGGTTTGGAGTT